>JABMRZ010000298.1 GCA_013202315.1 Candidatus Tariuqbacter arcticus
ACGGAACACGTTACGTAAATACAAACGACCCTGAAAGGGTCGAACATGTTAATTGATGTCAAATCAATTGTTTAACCCTTTAAGGGTTAGAAGATTATAATTGTTATATCTCCGTAGGTTTCACCTACGGCTATTCATATTTTTCCCCTTCGGGGAATTTAGAATATAACTGTTCACCGTTCACCGTTTACCGTTTACCGTCAACTGTCGACTATTTTCAAAGTAAACCCTCATGCAGGTTCCCGGCACAACTTAGAATGAAAATCAAGTTTCTGTCAGGTGAGGGCACCTGACATCACAGCATTTCATTGCGTATGGACAGAACAATGTTCTGTCCATACAGGTACATCCCGGTTTCGGAGAAACCGGGCTACCGGCTGACCGCTATTTTCAGGGTAAAAAAAGCCCCGATCGCTCGGGGCTTTGTTTTTCTTTGAAAGGAAATTTCACACTTTAGGACTTTCACACTTTTTCACTTTCACACTCGCTACTTGATCAGCATAAGTTTGGTGGTGATGGTGGATTTTTGCGTGACTAAACGGCAGAAATAGACACCAGAAGCGATATTCGCCGCATCCCAATACACTTCAAACACTCCCGCAGGATAATACCCATCGGCTAATCGAGCGATTTCCTCTCCATAAACATTATGGATTACAAGTGAAAGCCTGCCGCCGTTGGGAACAAAGAATTCCAATCGGGTGCTTGAATTGAAAGGATTGGGCCATCCGCTGCTCAATGCAGGCTGGTCGGCGCAGATTAGAACCGGTTCGCTGAATTCATACGGTTGGCTGCCGATAGGATACCATCTCCAGCCGTTATTGTAAATATGGATGCCGGTCATAGTCTCCACTTTCATAAAGGAAAAACTGGCGGTGAAGTATTCTTCTAATGTCGAATAATCGCCGGTATGCATTCTGAACAGATATTCACCGGAAGCGGCTGTGTCGGGAACTTCCTGAGTGTAGCCTTCAATGAACGATTCCCCTCCTTCAAGCTCGATATCTTCGATCACCATCTCCAGCGCCTGTATAGAACCATCGGGCAGCACCAAATCCGCCCAAACATCGCAATAACCCGAATCGGGCACGGGATTAATCACATACATAGTATAGTCGAAACTTCCTCCGGCCGCGGGGATAATAATGGGGACACTGACGGGTTCAAGCGCCACTGCCGGCGGCGTGGGTGGAAGTTCGGGCACTACATTCAAATAAAACGGGTCTTCGCTTAAATACCAATAATTCACTACGCCATCATCATCCCAGGCGGCGATGAACATCTCCAAATCATCCTCTTCATTCAATTGAGGGCCTTCGATAATGACTTTATAGATATTATCTCCCAGGTAATCCATAGGATCTTCATAGTAGAAAAATGTGCCCGGCACTCGGTAGAAAAGAGATACTCCTGTGACGCTGGTGTTGTCTTCAACAACAACTTCAATTGGCAGCGTTCTGCGTGTGAGCCATACTTCCGGTGGGAAATAGTAAGTTATAGTCGGCGCATAATTCGGCAGCACCGGAATAGTTAGGGGAAGATAACCCGGATTATATGAAGGACAGGTGACCGTGCTTCCATATTCATCGGTGACTTGGAGGTAGAATTCGACCCCGGGGTCTTGGACATAACTGCCGTGAATGGAATAATGATATAGAGAGCCGATACCGTGGTTCAAGTCCGCCTGGCTGAAATACTGTTGTCCGGTAGTTTTATAGTAGATTCTCGCATCCTCAATGGAGGCGAATGAACGGATATCACAGGAGATGTATAAGCTTGTTCCCGGATTTTGGGCGACTCCCAACAGCTGCAAGGTGCTTTCGGTGAGGGTGATTTCGGGAGGTGTGAGCAACGGCGCCACATAGGAAACGGTATCCCAACCGACTTCACTTTGGAACTCGCAAACAACCTCAATCGCCCGGACAGTACCATTAATCGACGGGTCAGGCGTTGTATAGAATAGATCATAGAGGTTACCGATGTCTTCCCGGATATCATTCAAAACCTGTCCCATTTGACTTGGATCATCGATGGGCAGGAAGAATCCTCCGGTCTGTTCCGCTACATAAATAAGCGAGTCGGGGTCGATGTTTCCTATTCCGATAGTATAGATGGTGATGTCAGTGCCGGCGAATCCGGGCAGTTGGGCGGCATAAACACCCGGCTGATTATCCATTCCGTCGGTGAATGTCACTACCGCCTTTTTCTCAGGCTCATAGTAGCATTCACTAATCCCAAGATTGATGGCATCCCAGAGGTCGGTGGAACCGCCGGCGACATAAGTGGCGATAGAATCCAGCATAAGGTTCTTATCATAAGTCATCGCTACACTAACCCAGGAGTTCTGATTGAATTTGACAATCGCCCCTTTATCGAGGATATCCAGACCGTTCACGAAAAAGTTGCAGGCTTCAATGACCTCTTCCTCATAACCTCCCATACTGCCGCTTTGATCCATAACCAAGCTGACCGCCATATATCCGTAGTGTTCTTCGATATTGATATTGACCAGCGCGCCGTTTTCGCGCACTTCAAAATTTGGAGTACCCAAATCCGGGATGTGCAAACCTTCATCGTCGGTGACCCGGACAAATAAATGCACACCGGGAAAATTATCGATGTCTACATTGCTGATTTCAACATTGACGCCGTCATCGAAACCGCCGTTTTTAAAGGCAAGGGGATTACCTTCGCCGAAGCAAAACCCCGCTGCTAATGTCATTATCAAAACAGCGATTAGTATATAACCGTTTTGAGTGATTTTTGAAAACATTTTGAACCTCCAGGTTAATACTAAGGTATTGGTATATTTATATTAATCGGTTGTTCACTTAAGTCAGCAAATAGTTAATATTAGATTTACCTTGAAGAAGGGTTTTGGATTTAGGATTTAGGATTTAGGATTTAGGATTTAGGATTTAGGATTTAGGATTTAGGATTTAGGATATAGGGTTTAGCAGGCTGTCATTCCC
>JABMRZ010000299.1 GCA_013202315.1 Candidatus Tariuqbacter arcticus
ATATCGAAAATTATTTTCAAACATGAGTACATTTTCATTCGTGTTTATTCTTGTTCATTTATGGTTAATTAGTCTGATAAAATAATCGTGTTTATTCGTGTTCATTCGTGTGCATTCGTGTTCATTCGTGGTTAATTAATCCAAACGCCCATCCAATCCTTCAGGAGGGAAAATGATGAAATCATACTCGAACATAACGGCTGCCTTACTGTCAATAGCACTCATCGCTTTTCAACTACAAGCCCAGCCTATAGGCACCACCATTACCGTGGGAACCACCTGGAATGACATCCAGGCGAACGGAACTGTCAGCAGGCTGATAGGCACCGACTACAATTCCAACACCCACATCACCTGGATGAACGGCTTGAACAGCGGCGCTTCCCAGCGCCACATATATTACAACCTGATAACCCCGGAAGATTCGCTTCTATATCCCGGCGGCTTACAGATTGACCAGAATGTGAGTGCGGGCTATCCCTGCTTGGCGCTCGACCCCGCAGGATACTTCCGCATCGCTTATCATTGCGGGGACGGGATAAGCCCTTACGGTACTATCGCATTGACTTATACCATCCCCGACTTTCCAGCGCCGATTACTGTGTATATGAATCAATTTCCAATTGAACTCCTCTGGCCCAAAATCGCCAGGGATATCAGCGACCGGATTCATTTCATCATCACCACCAATCCCTCCCAGCCCGGTGAACCGAATTGCCTGCATTATTGCCGGGGAGAATTTGAAATGAGCGGGTTTTCGATGTCCTTCTCCGACCTGGAATTCATCGACAGTCTTATGGTCAACGGTTATACTGCCGCCGCTTCCCCCGTCTCCGACCGTGTTGCCATCGGCTGGCTGGAAATGGGAGCGACTGGGAGTTGCAATTGCTATGATAATAATGTAATCGTCTGCGTTTCCGAGGATGGGACAACCTGGAATTGGTCCGACACTATGAATGTTACTAACTTCATTCCCCCGGATTCTTCGCTCCTGCCCGATACCACGCTGGCGAATATGGACACCCTTCGCGCTTATACCAGCCTATGCCTGTTCTTTGACAGCCGGGATATTCTTCATATAACCTTTGCCGTCCGGGGCTATTATGCTATTCCGGGTTTGTTGAATTGGGGCAATTCCTTCATCTATCATTGGGATGAAGAAAACTTGGAAACTCATATCGTCGCCGACGGCTGGTATGAACAGCACGGCTGGTGCGACCCCGGCGCCTGGAATATCTATATCTCCCGCTCATCACTCAGCGAAGACACCACCAATGGTAACCTCTACTGCATCTACCAGCGCTACCTATCCGAAGATGACACCACCGACATATCCGCCGCCGGATACCCCAACGGCGAAATCTGGTGCTCCGTCTCCACCGACTACGGCGTCACTTGGAGCGAAGGGACAAATTTGACCAACACCCACACCCCGGATGCTCTCCCCAACAACTGCGCCAGCGAAATCACCCCTTCATCCGCCCTGTTCGCCGAAGGGGAACTGAGGTTGATGTATGTCCTCGACTACGACGCCGGCGCGGTCGTCCAGAACGAGGGAACCTGGACCCTGAACGATGTGATTTATCAGCATATCCCCTTGGAACAAATACCGGCGGCGCCCTTGATACCGGATTGGCCTCCCCTGAATGTCGAACACGGAGTAAGTGTCAATCACCAACCGCCGACAGCTTCATTGCCTTTGAATCCGGTGATAGAGTACTGCTACCCCAACCCCTTCAATTCCGAAATCGTAATCCGCTATGATGTGCCCGCATCGAGCGAAATCACACTTGCCATCTACGACCTCCTCGGCAGGGAAACAGCTTGCTTAGCAACGGGCTTTCATACCCCTGGTGAATATACAACATCTTGGAAGCCCGACGGAAAAAACCCTTCCGGTATTTATTTCGCAAAGCTTTCCGGCAATTCAAGCAATGGTCAAACAATGAAAATCATCTATTTAAAATAAATCCAAAGTAGGGGTTTAATTCATTAAACCCCAAAATACAATAACATAAAACATCTTAATAAATTACTCGTAACAGTTTAGTTATTTGAAGTGGTTAATATTATTTATTTGTTTTGTAGTGACTTAGATTCACTGGAAATTATGGATATGATGGAAATGGGATTGAGTCTATTCCCATAATTTTCAATCATTTTCAGTGAATTTCTCTTTCCTTTACTTCAGAAAGCTAAAGTGTTGCAAATTCTTGGCACTTGGTACTTGACACTTGGAACTTGACACTTTCAAAATTTCATAATAAAAATATCGAAAATACATTGTCAAAGCAAGCATTAAAAA
>JABMRZ010000300.1 GCA_013202315.1 Candidatus Tariuqbacter arcticus
CCTAAATCCTAAATCCTAAATCCTTTTTAAAAGGAAAATGTAATATTATCAATTTGCTGACCAGAAAACATAACCGAAATAAAAACAACAATCTTATTTATGGATAAAAGAATGACCATAAAAGAAGCGGAAAAATTCTTGAAATCATCCCCCTTAGCCATCGCAGGCGTCTCTTCCACTGGTAAGGGATTCGGAGCCTCGGCTTTTCGCACTCTCCTCGCCGAGGGTTTCGATGTCGTCCCAATTAACCCTAAAATAGAACGTTTCGAAGGGCACCGCTGCTATCAAAGTCTGTCTCTGATGAACGAACCCCCAAGCGCTGTGGTCATCATCACCAAACCCGAAAACACTCTGCCCATCCTCGCCGAGTGTAAAAAATTGAGAATATCAAAGGTCTGGTTTCAACCCGGCGCTGAATCCGAAGAAGCCCTAATATACTGTCAGCAGAATAATATCAGAGCTTTTTCCGGGTTCTGCATATTGTTATTCACAAAAATCTTCCCCCATAGTCTTCATCTGTTTTTTCTCAAGCTATTTGGAAAATTGACCTAAACCGTTAGTATTTGTACTATAAGTTATAAAAGTGAATGAATAATACGCAACCGGTGGTTTAAGCGCCCCTGCCTATGGAACATCTATAAACACTCAATTCGCCTAACATAAAATTCGCTTGATGGAACGGATTCAATGTTGTGGAGTCGATATGAGAATCCTAATCTCCATATTCACGATTATTATGTTGTCCACCTGCGCATCCGCCCAGGGACTTGTAATCAATGAGGTGATGTCGGCTAATGTCAACACTATCGCTGACGAGGATGACGACTATCCCGATTGGTTAGAAATTTTTAACGCCGGTGATTCATTGGTTAATTTAGACGGTTATGGTTTATCCGATGATGAATCGGAACCGTTCAAATGGATATTCCCCGAAGTGGAAATAACCCCGGGCGATTACCTGTTCATCTTCGCTTCCGGGAAAGACCGGACTAATCCCTTCCTGCACGCTAACTTCAAGATTAAATCCAGCGGTGAACCGCTTATTCTTACAAATCCCTCCGGCGAAACGGTCGACCAAATAGAAACCGGGTTTATCCCCTCGGATATTTCTAAAGGTCGCCAGCCGGACGGTGGTTTGGAATGGTATTTCTTCGCCGAGCCCACTCCCAGATCGAGCAATTCAACTCAGGGTTATCCGGGTATTTCCCAACCGCCGGATTTCTCACCGCCGGGAGGGTTCTTTACCGGTAATGTAAGTCTGACCCTGGAAGCGCCTTCACCGCAGGCGATAATCCGCTATACGGTAGACGGTTCACCACCGTCTGATTCTTCAGAATTATATACTTCGCCATTGATGATAGACAGGACGGTTGTCATCAGAGCCCGAGCGTTTGAACCCGGTCTTTTATTCAGCAGTGTGGTAACCCATAGTTACATATTCTACGATAATAATGATTTAACCGTGATTTCTCTTTCGACCGACCCGGATAATTTATGGGATGATGACTATGGAATATATGTGCTGGGAAGCCATCCCGGGCACCCGCCGGAATATTTCAACGCCAATTTTTTCCAGGATTGGGAACGACCTATGCATATGGAATTTTTCGAACCGGACGGCAGTTTAGGGTTCAGTCTTGACAGCGGAGTGAAAATTCACGGCGGTTGGAGTAGGAGACTGCCGCAGAAATCATTGGCTGTCTTCGCGCGCGACAAATATTGCTGCGATAAAATCGATTACCAAATTTTCCCCGATAAACCCATCGTTGAATTCCAATCCATTGTGCTGCGCAATTCCGGCGAGGATTGGTTGAGCACTATGATGAGGGACGCATTTATGACCGGTTTGGTCGATGATACCGATGTGGATATACAGGCATACAGACCATCCATCCTATTCCTGAATGGTCAATACTGGGGCATACATAATATTCGCGAAAAGATGAATGAACATTATTTAGCCTCAAATCGAGGCGTCGACCCGGATAATATCGATTTGCTTGAACATAAAGGTTCAATAGTGATAATAGAAGGTGACGCTGAACATTATGCCGCCCTGATCGATTTCATTCGAAATCACGATATTCGAGTAACGGAAAATTATGAATATGTCACAACGCAGATGGATGTATTTAATTTCATCGACTATCAAGCGGCTGAGATATATTATGCCAACACCGACTGGCCGGCTTATAATGTGAAATTATGGAGGCCTTGCGAGCCGGATGGTGTATGGAAATGGATGCTCCACGATACAGATGGAGGGTTTGGGCTCTATCACTCACCTTATATTCTTAATTCCCTTGCATTAGCCCTTCAACCCAATCAGAATTTCCCTTTAGCCAACTTCCTGCTAATTTCACTTCTGGAAAACGACAGCTTCAGAGTCGATTTCATCAACCATTTTGCCGACCTCTTGAATGTCGATTTCCATCCGGATACCGTAGTTGAAACAATTGAGGCGATATCAGGAATAATAGAACCGGAAATGCCCGCCCATAAAAACCGCTGGCGTGGAACTATTGAGCAATGGTATGAAGAACTTATTGTACTGTATGAATTCGCCGAACATAGAGTGGATTGCGTCCGCGTTCATATTCAGGAAGAATTCAATCTAGAAGGTATGGCGACAGTTACTCTGGATGTTGATCCCCCTGAAGCTGGAAAAATCAAGATAAACACCAAAACTATCGG
Organism: Candidatus Tariuqbacter arcticus; assembly: GCA_013202315.1. Taxonomy (GTDB): domain Bacteria; phylum Electryoneota; class Tariuqbacteria; order Tariuqbacterales; family Tariuqbacteraceae; genus Tariuqbacter; species Tariuqbacter arcticus. The sequence goes on from JABMRZ010000300.1 coordinate 2,695, forward strand.
GGAATATCCCTGGGAAGGGGTATATTTCCTCGGTATTCCCATCCAGCTCACCGCCCTGCCTGAAAGCGGATTTCGTTTCAACAATTGGATTGGCGCAGAACCGCCGGATTCCAGTACAATTTCAATTAATCTAACCGGAGACATTACGGTAACTGCGGTATTCGAAATCGATACTGTCTCTGCCGGCTCAATCGTAATTACCGAAATCAATTACCATTCTGCCGATGATTTCGACCCGGAAGACTGGGTGGAATTCTACAATGACTCCTGCGAAACCGTAGATATCTCAGGGTGGGTTTTCAAGGATGAGGAAGACGATCACATCTTCACCTTCCCGCCGAATACGGTTCTAGAACCGGAAGCGCTAATTGTTTTATGCCGGGATACTTCGGCTTTTTCTGTGCTTTTCCCGGAAGTCGATAATCGCCTCGGTGATTTCGATTTCGGATTCAGCGGCGGCGGGGAATTGATAAGACTGTTCGATGCGCAGGAGAACATCATCGATTCGCTCACCTATGACGATGAACCGCCCTGGCCAACTGAACCGGATGGGAACGGTCCCACCCTCGAATTAATCAACCCTTCGCTGCCCAATGAGGACCCTGAGAACTGGCGCGCTTCTACCGCCCCTCACGGGTCGCCCGGGCAGGAGAACGGATGGTCCCCCTCCCTGATTGAAGACCTGGTCATCTGGTGTGAAGGGGAGGAGGTTCATCTTGAATGGAGTGATGTTGCTGAGGCGGGAATTTATTACATATATCGTTCCACCCAACCCTATTTCGACGTCTTAAGTATGGAACCATACGATACTTCCACCACTTCTGATTATACCGATTTTGGGGTGTTAAATGAAGGGTGTCGCTATTACCGGATAATTTGGGAATAGACCATATTCACCCTAAAACCGCAAAGAGCGCGGAAACACAAAGAGAAACATAATCCAAGAAATTTAAGTTTTCAGAATGGCTAAAATACTGAGAAATATTTTGATTCTTTGCACCTCCGCGCTGCTTACATTAAGTGTCTATTCCACTTCACAATCACAGCCCATCTTCGTCGGAATCAACTGCGGAAGCGGCCTGCCTTTCACAAACTCACAAGGAGACTTATTCACTCCTGACACACCCTACTCGCCGAATACAGGGTATGGCTTCCAAGGTGGTACTATAATACCACCAATGAACAATTTTTTAGTGTGCGGCGGCAGCGAAAATCATAACCTGCTTTACTGGAATTGCAGAGAAGGAGAATTTTCATACCTCTTCGATCTGCCTTCGGGATTCTATGCTGTTAGGCTTTTTCTATCCGAATTGACTTTCCATTGGCAGGATTTCCGCACTTTTTCCGTAAGTATAGAAAATGATACTGTAATTCAGGATTTAGATATTTTTAATGAGGTCGGCAGGCAATACGCTTTACCGCTTCGTTTCCTGACCGAATGCGTTGACGGACAGCTCAATGTGGATTTTATTCCGGGGATTGAAGGGGGGGCGGTATGTGCTGTCTCAGTTCGTGAAATCGATCCCGATTCGATTCCGCCGGAACATATATATGGTTTTTCAGCCATAGGCGGCTACGAAATGAACATCCTCGACTGGTGCGGTGATCTATCGCCGGATTTGGCTGGATACAGAGTTTATCGCCGGTCATCAGGCGAACCCTGGCAATTACTCACGCCGGAAATTCACCCGTTGTCACGCTTCCTGGATTACAATGTAATTCCTTATACTGAATATGAATACAAAGTCGCCATTGAAGATTTATGGGAAAACGCATCCACCTTCAGCGATTCGCTTTCCGCCACCCCTATTCCCAGCGAAACAACCCTGCTCCCCGGATACCAGATGGAAATAACCGAAGAGAACCTCTACTTATTGAATGTGGATATATGGTCAGATGAATATGTGGACGCCGATTTGACTATTGAAGACGAATCGTTTATTAATTCCGGAGTGCGCTACAGAGGAGGTATAACTCGTCCCCGTGCCAAGAAGAATTATAAGTTGAACTTGCCTCAAGGTGAGTTATTCAACCTGCGAGACAAGTTTAATCTTCAAGCGGAATTGGCTGATATCAGTATGTTAAGAGAGCTCCTCTGTTTTCAGACTTTCGATTTGTTAGGATGTCTGAACCCCCTCTATCAAAATATACATCTTCAGCTTAACGGTAAATTCATTGGCGTATACCTGGATATCGAACAAGTTGACACACACTTCCTGGAAAGAAATGGGCTGTCCACATCCGGAAATCTTTATAAATGCGAATCGAACCTCTTGATATTATCAAGTTATGAGGAATATCAAGAAAAATATCCTAAAGAAAATAACTCCTACTCTGATTGGTATGATATTATCGATTTTATCGAATGGGTGAACTTATCTTCACCTGAAGAATTTCAAAGTGAATCGGGGAATAAATTCGATGTGGATGGATACTTGGACTTCTACATAGGCGAAATAGCGCCGGCGGATGTGGATTTTTTAGTGCATAATTATTATATGTATGCTAATCCCCTCGATGGACGCTGGAATTTCATCTCCTGGGACCACAGCAATTCCTTCAATAATCCCGAATCGCCTATCAATTTAGGAACCGAAGGAAGTCCTAACTCCGCCGGTCATTGGAATTTGCTGGTGGATAGAGTTATGGAAGATTCACTATTCCGATATTCATACTGCAAGAAGCTGGAAAGATTTCTAAACGGCGGTTTTTCCATTCAGCAATTTCAGAATTTGATTGCGGCTGCGCATAGTGAAATTGAATATGACGCCGTTCGCGATGTGTATAAACATGGTTGGGAAAACCCGAACCTGTTCCTGAATAATGGCCCTAATGAACTCAACGACTTCATAGAAGCGAGGGTCCCCTTCTTACTTAGTGAAATACCTTCTTTCATCACTAATCCCAACCTCGCCCCACATTTTCGACTGAACGAAATTCAAAGCGATAATCAAACGACCATCACCGACGAAGCGGGGGATTTCGATCCCTGGCTGGAAATCACCAACTTGGCGCCGGTTGAAATCGACTTAGAAGGCTTCACCCTTCATTACAACGATGAATCTTGGACGCTGCCGACAGAAGCGGTGGTGGATGATTACGGATTCATCATAGTCTGGCTCGACGGCGAACCGGAAGAAGGACCCCTGCATGCGTCTTTCACTCTTAACCCCGATTCAGGCTCCATCCGGCTCGAAAGTAATAATGGTATTCTTGCCGATACGGTGGCTTTCCCGCTCTTGAACCCTGACCAAGTGTGGGCGAGAGATTTGGATGGAATCGGCGATTGGACGGATAACTTTGCCCCCACGCCCGGCACTACCAACAATCCGCCGGAAAACCCCTCGCCTTTAGTTATAAATGAATTCCTGGCAATCAACAATAATGTCAATCCGGATCCCGCCGGTGAATACGACGATTGGATTGAAATCTACAATCCCACTGAAAACACCATTCCTCTTGGCGGACTATACCTGACCGATGACCTTGCTCGTCCCACTCACTGGGCTTTCCCCGATACAGCCGTTTCACCACTAAATTTCATTATGGTCTGGTGCGATGATAACCCCGAACAGGGAACGCTGCATGCCACTTTCAAACTTTCCGGTGAGGGGGAGCAAATTGGGCTATTCGACAGGAATGGCATAACTCCCATAGACACAATCACTTACACTCAGCAGACGACGGATATAAGCTTTGGCCGTCTGCCGGATGGAGCTGATAATTGGTCTTCACTTAATCCTACACCAGGAACGCCGAACGCCGCGCTATCGGTTGATGATTATGACGGAAGGGGGTTACCTGAGGAATTCGATTTGAAACCGAATCGTCCTAATCCATTCAATTCATCGACCATTATTCACTTTGAATTGCCGCATACTTCGAATGTGAACTTGAAAGTCTTCGATATTCTGGGACGGGAAGTTACACAATTACAGGATGGAATTCTTGAGGCGGGATATTATGACTTCAACTTCGATGCTTCAGGATTAGCGTCAGGCATCTACTTTTGCCGTCTGCGGTCCGAATCG
>JABMRZ010000301.1 GCA_013202315.1 Candidatus Tariuqbacter arcticus
ATTCGTATTAGTTTTGAGTTGTGAATTTTGAATTTTGAATTTTGAATTTGTTTCGTGTTTCTGATTTCGATTTTAGAATTTAGTTCCGGCTCGTCCGGGTTAGGAAAGTTACAAATTTAATATAGAGGGTTATAATGGATAGGATATCGGGTTTACCTCAACAATATCGGGATATCCTAAAGGGGATGACTCCCAAAGGTAAAGAGGGCGCTGACGAGACATCTTTTAAGGATGTCATCAGCCAATTCATTAAGGATGTCGACACTATGCAGAAGGTTTCTGATGAGTCGGTGAAGAATTACGCTACGGGGGAGATTACGGACATACATCAGGTTATGAAGGCTGCCGAAGAAGCCAATATGTCGTTTCAATTGATGATGGAAGTCCGAAACCGCTTAGTTGAGTCCTATCGTGAAATAATGCGTATGCAGGTTTAATCGGATGATATTGCAGATTTTGATTTATTGAAGGGAATCATAATGGCTACAATGACCGGTTTTTGGGGACAGGTTAAGCAAATGCTGGCGAAATTCAGCTTTGGTCAGAAGATGTCTTTGGGGATGTTGGCTGTCAGTTTGGTAATCGGTTTCATTTTAATAATGAGTTGGGCCTCTCGGCCCAAGTTCACCGTGTTGTTTTCCACCTTGAATCCGAAAGACGCGGGCCGCATCATTGATGAATTGAAGACGGCAAAGGTGCCTTACAAGCTTGAATCCGGGGGGACGCTCATTCTTGTCCCGGAGGACGAGGTTTATGAGCAGCGGATGAAATTCGCCACTCTGGGAATTCCGCAGGAGGGTATTGTTGGTTATGAGATATTCGATGAGACGAAGTTGGGGATGACCGATTTTATCCAGAAATTGAACTATCATCGGGCACTTGAAGGGGAACTCGCTCGGACTTTAACCAGCATAGATGAGATATCTCAGGCTCGGGTGCATATAGTCATACCCAAGCCGGCTTTATTTGAGGAGGACAAGAAGCTGACCACCGCTTCGGTTGTAATCAGGCTTAGAGGCAGCAGCGCACTGAATCGGGAGCAGGTTCAGGGAGTGGCGAATTTAGTGGCTTCTTCGGTGGAAGGGCTGATACCGGAGAATATTTCCATCGTCGATTCGCGGGGGAATGTACTTTCCAGTAAATTGGTCAAGGATCGGGGGGTGGCGCTTTCGTCTGCGCAATATGATTTACGCAGTCAGATAGAGATGTATTTGGAAGAGAAGGCGCAGTCGATGTTACTTAGCGCTTTAGGTCCGAACCGTTCGATAGTCCGGGTGACCACCGATTTGAATTTCAACCGGATAGAGCGGACCAAGCAGACATACGATCCTGAAGGTCAGGTTGTTCGGAGCGAGGAGGTATGCACTAAAGCTGCTTCTTCGGGTTCTGAGACCCCTCAGCCGTCCACAAGCAGTACTTCAGAGGATCAGGAATCGACGATAACCAATTACGAGATAACCAATACCTTAGAGCATGTAGTCAATTCGACGGGGAATATCGAGCGGCTTTCGGTAGCGGTTTTGGTGGACGGGAATTATCGGACGATAACGGATGCGAGCGGCGAAGATACGGAGGAATATATAGAGCGTTCCACGGATGAATTGGATAAGCTGGGGGCTGTAGTCAAGAATGCAATCGGCTTCAATCCTGCGCGGGGGGATCAGATAACGGTCACCAGTATGGCGTTCGGTAGAGGCCGGGTGGTGGAGGTTGAAGCGGAGTTCGCTCAGATAGCGCGGTATGAATTTTGGCAGAGTCTCATTCAAAAGGTTTTACTGGGAATAATTGGGGTGATAATACTTCTCGTTGTGCGCAGGTTATTCCAAAAGTTGCGGAAGTTGATGGAGACTATAGCTGTGCCAGCGCCGGTTCCGGAAGTGGGTGTAACTGCTGAGGGAATACGCGCGAAAGCAATGGAAGAAGTCGGCCGCTTAGAAGAGGAAATATCATTGGGAGGTATCAGGAAGGCTGAAATCCAGAAGAAAATTAGCGAGTTCATAATAGAACAACCCGCAGAAGCGACTCAATTAATAAGAACCTGGTTATATGAGGAGTAAAGCAATGGTAAAAGTATCCACAGGTAGAAGAGGATTGAGTTATGCGAGTATAACCGGAGCTCAAAAAACCGCGGTTTTAATGATCAGCATCGGTTCGGAGGCTTCAGCGGCAATTCTTCAGAATCTATCTACGAGCGAAGCGGAGGATGTCGCCCGGGAGATAGTGGGAATGAATAATGTCGATTCCGAGACCATTGACAGAGTAGTCGAAGAATTCCAGCAGATGATGACCGCCAGGGAATATGTTGCGGTTGGAGGGGCCAATTATGCGCAGGAGATTTTAGAGAAGGCACTGGGGGAAGAACAGGCGCTCGAATTCATCAAGAAGGCGGAAAGGGCTCTTCAAGTGAAGGGTTTCAATGTATTGAAGGATGTCGATCCTAATCAGTTATTAACTTTTATTCAGAAGGAACATCCTCAGACAATAGCTTTCGTGATGACGCAGTTGAATCCGGTTCAAGCCGCTTCAGTGCTGGCTGATTTGCCACCTAATCTTCAGAGTGAGGTAGTTTATCGTTTCGCCACGATGGAGCGGGTGACCCCGGAGAGTATTCGCAGTGTGGAGATGGTATTGGAGTCGAGGGTTGATTTCTCTGCGGGCGTTTCCAAAATAGGCGGGGTCAAGGCTTTGGCGGAGATACTGAATTTAGTGGGCACTTCGTCTGAAAAATCCATTTTAGGAAATCTGTCGGAGCAGGATCCGGAATTGGCTACAGAAATCAAGAATCTAATGTTCGTGTTCGAGGATATCGTTTTGCTGGATGACCGGTCGGTGCAGAGGGTGCTGAAGGAAATCGACAATAAGGAATTGTCGATGGCGCTGAAGCATACCAACCCGGAAGTAAAGCGGAAGATTTTGTCCAATTTATCCGAACGGGCGGCTCAAATGGTGGAAGAGGAGATGTCTTATATGGGGCCGGTTCGTTTGCGGGATGTTGAAGATGCACAACAGCGAGTAGTCGATATCCTGCGCAAGCTTGAGGAAGAAGGGTTAATCGTCATCGTCGGGGGTGATAAGGCTGAAGAAATGGTGGAATGATGATTGTCGGTTTTCGGTTTATCCGATTTTAGGTTACAATTAGGAATTACTTATTTATTATCAATTACTTATGCAAGATGCGAAACCATATCAAGCGCCTGATTTTCAGGCGGAGCGGTCTGCTAATGAGCGGCGGGAATCTCGACTGGAATATTTGACTCGTACAGCCGCTGAACAACTGAAGGCTATACGCAAACGGTATGAGGAGCAAATCAAGGCTTTGGTGCAGGCGCACCGGAGTGAAATAGAACGAGTGTCGGAGGAGTCGTTTAAAGAGGGCAGGCAGAAGGGTTTAGACGAAGGTCATATTTCGGTTCAGAACGCATTGGAAAGCCTGGAGAAATTAGGGCAGGGATTAGCCGCTTCAGAGAAGGCGTTCTTACTTAATGCGGAGCGGCATGTGATAACTTTGGCTTTGGCGGTCGCAAAGCGGATAATAGGGCGGGAAGTTGAGTCGGACAGGGAGATTGTACTGCATACTGTCAGGGAATCGCTGAAGCAGGTGGCGGACAAGGCGACGATAATCATTCGAGTGAATCCTGAAGAGTTGGACAATGTTATTTCGCATCGGCGGGAGCTGCAGGCGATTGACAGGAATTTTCCGGAATTGGAATTTGAGGCGGATGAGAAGATTTCGCTGGGAGCGTGTGTGGTGGAAACACGCACAGGTTCGATAGACGGCAGGTTTGAATCTCAATTGGAAGAGATTGAGCGGAATTTCATCGGTGGATGATTATATAGTATCAGGCGCCAAGTATAAGGTAGTAATATGTGATGAAACTGGTATTGAAATGGTATGAAAGATATTTTTTATAAGACAATTAGAGTTGTTATTCAATAAATATTAAAGCCAGAGTTATATGCATACAAACCCAGATATGGGATTGATATTCGGCAGATACGAGCATTTGTTGGAGCTTATTGAACCGATTCGTCCGGTGGGGCAGGTGATAAAGGTTGTGGGTTTGGTGATAGAATCTGAGGGACCATCGGCATCGGTGGGTGAGATTTGCCTGGTTTCGACCGAGGAAGGCAGGCGTCCGGCGGAAGTTGTCGGGTTTCATGATAATAGGGTATTATTAATGCCGTTAGGGGAAATGTCCGGATTGACGCCAGGCGCGAAGGTCATCGCCACCGGATCGCCTTTGAGGGTGAGTGTTGGCGATGAACTTTTAGGGAGGGTGCTGGATGGGTTGGGCGAGCCGATGGATGGAAATGGACCGCTTCCGATAGATGAGAAGCGTGATGTGGTGGCGAGCCCTCCTATGGCTTTGAAGCGAAAGCGGATAACCGAGTCGATTGCCACCGGCATCCGGTCGATCGATGCGCTTAATACTATTGGCAAGGGTCAGCGGATGGGGATATTTTCCGGGAGCGGGGTAGGGAAGAGCATCATTTTGGGGATGATAGCACGAAATACTTCCGCTGATGTGAATGTGGTGGCTTTGGTGGGTGAGCGGGGCAGGGAAGTCCGGGAATTCTTAGAGCGGGATTTGGGGGAGGAAGGATTGAAGCGGTCGGTAGTGGTAATCGCAACTTCGGATAAGCCTTCTTTAATCAGGATAAAGGCATCGTTAGTCGCCACCACAATCGCTGAATATTTTCGAGATCAGGGCGCGGATGTGATGTTGATGATGGATTCTATCACGCGATTGGCGCTGGCTCAACGGGAAGTGGGGCTTTCAGTGGGAGAACCGCCGACCACCCGGGGTTACACGCCTTCGGTTTTTGCGATGATGCCGCGATTGCTGGAGCGAGCCGGGACATCGGAAAAAGGCAGCATTACCGGGCTTTATAATGTATTGGTCGAAGGCGATGATATGGATGAGCCGGTCTCCGATCATTTGCGGTCCATACTTGATGGGCATATTGTTTTATCGCGGCGGCTGGCTTCCCTGAATCACTATCCGGCGGTGGACATACTCCCTTCCATCAGCCGGGTGATGATAGATGTTGTGGATGAGGAGCATATGCGGTCGGCGCAAAGGGTCAAGGAAGTGGTCGCCACTTATCGGGAAGCGGAGGATTTGATAAACATCGGCGCGTATGCCAAAGGCTCCAATCCGAAGATAGATTTCGCCATCGAAGTGAATGATAAAGTGAATAGTTTCCTCAAACAGGGGATTTTTGAAAGCGTGACTTTCAAAGAAATTCGCCAAGGGGTGATTAGTCTGCTGGATTCATAATACGGTCGATTCAAGGAAAGACATGGCTCGGTTCCGTTTTAAATTGCAGAAGGTATTGGATGTCCGCAGGAGCTTTGAGGACAATGCGAAGCGGGAATTTGGCGAGGCGAAGCGAGTTCTAGCGCAATTGACGGGAGCTCTTGAAGATTTGATAGACCAGCGGGAGTGTTTATTAATTGAAATGACTGAACATCGCAAGCAGGGGGCGATAGTGATGCAGTTCCAGGATGATATACAGCGTGAATGGCAGTTTCGGATGGATATTCGCCAACAAAAACATCGGATTAGGAAGGCGCAAGAGGAATTGGAAAACAAGCGTAAGAAGCTGGTTCAAGCGATGAAAGACAGAAAGATAATGGAAAAGCTTCGCGAGAGGAATTTGCAGGAATTTATGGAAAGTGTTAGGAAGGAAGAATTGAGGTTTTCGGATGAAATCGCCGGACGCAGTTCGCATTTCGCTGATAAACCGAAGATTGGAGAATGAAATGGCTGAGCGTGATAAACAAGAGACGATAATCGAGAAGTTGGAGCCGGGGAGGAAATCGCCTCTGTTGGCTTATATCGGGGCTTTTGTGTTAGTTTACCTGGTCTCGTGTGTGGTCATTTACTTCATTCTTAAGAGCCGCTACGAAGAGATATACGCTGAGTCGGCTGCCGCGGCTGATACAGCGGCGGTCGTTCCCAGTGACACGACTGAATTGGCTTTGGTGGATACGACCAGGGAAATTGCACCGGCTGAAACACTTGAAGCTGCGCTGCCGGAGACAACTTATGTGGCGGTAGTGGATACCAGCTTATTAGCGATGGTGGGTGAAGTTCCCGCGGTCGAAGACACAACGCAGTTGGCGGAGCAGCGACGGAGGGTCGCCAGACTTGTTCGGATAATAGACAAGATGAATGCGAAGGAGACGGCTTCGATTTTTGCCAAACTCGATGATGATTTCGTAGTTCAACTTCTTTTACGGATGAAAGAACGAAATGCGGCGAAGGTTTTAAGCATAATGCCCGCTTCAAGAGCGGCGAGACTCACGGCGAAAATCAGTGAGCAAATGAGAGGGTGAATTTATTATGTGTCATTAGTCATTGGTCATTGGTCATTTGGACGGGATAAGTTCTTGTTGAACAGATAGATTGAAGGAATGGTGAATTTAGTCGATTCTATTTGAAAGAAACGGGTATTAAACCCGATAAATAATAAATAACTGAGGTAGAGTCTCATGAGAGGCTCAATTGCAGCAGAGGCTTTCCTGCCATTGGACGGGGCGGATTCGCGAGCCGGGCTTTTACCTGAATTAAAGCCGGAGTCGCTGGAGGGGGCGAACGGTGATTTCAGGGCGCTTTTAAGAAGCCAGCTCGCCAAGGAATCAGAAACGATTCCGCCTGAAGAGCGAGAACGCAACGGAATTGCCTTAGCGGTAAACGCAATGTCCACTTTGCCGAGTATCATTCAGTTTGATTCGCATTTGCATAAGCAATTAGCCGCTGAAGATTCCGACAGCCGGGCTGTTTTGGGGGATCTAATCGGCAGGATGAGGGATGCGGTCGCCAAGGGTGAAATCTCGGCTGAACAGGCGTTTACCCGCTTCAAAGAAAGAGCAGAAGAAGCTCTCGATCGCTCAAAAGCGCAGAATTTAGGCAGGCATTTTCACCAGCTGCAGGGTGAACTGCAGGGCTATAATGCTATTCAGCAGGCTCACGAAAAACTGCAGGCAATCAGAGAGGAAGCTTCACATTTGCGGGAACAGGCATTGAGAAACGCTCAAATTCAGACCGACATTAGGTTGATGGAGTCTGAAGTATGGGTGCAGCAGGTTTGGCCGCTGAATGAAGCTGAATCAATGTTCAACGATTTCGGGGAATCGGATGTCCCTTATAATCCCGATGCCGGTTTGCCGGATACGGGGGCGTTGGATAAGGAGCTTTTACAATGGGATAAGCAGTTTGAGGATGAGTGGCAGAACGCACAGTCCTGGAAATTTGAGGGGGGAGATACCGGCGCTTTTTCGGCGAAGATTTCCGCTATGAAGGAAGGCGCTTTCCAGGGTTTGGGCGGTGCGGTTCATCGGTCTATTCCTAACGGTGAAAAGCTCTTTGCCGATTTGGTGAAGAAGGTTCAAGTGAATTTGGAAGAGGGGAATTATCGGATGAATTTGGAACTGCACCCGGAGCATTTGGGCAGCTTGAAGATGCAAATTTCCCTTGAGGGTAATAGAATGAAGTCGCGATTTTTAGTTGAAAGCGAGGCGGTGCGCGATTTAATGGTTTCCAGATTGGATGAGCTGAGGGAGTCGCTGGGTCAATTCGGAGTATCGATTTCCGAGTTGGAAATCGCGGTTGTAAATACTGGGAAGAGCGTTTCAATTAATTCCCAAGGCTTTGAACCTTTTAGATTTGAAGGGGTGGTAGATTCGTCATTTAACTTGGCGAAGGCGGCTTATTTTCAGTCGAGCGATGGGAATTGGTCGAACGCCTGGGTTATATGAGCATTTATTCGGACTAATGATAGGCAATAAATTCCCATTAAGGTAAGATCACCCATAAGTATGTTTTGGAGTTAAGCGATAGTTCTTTAAAATACAGTAGGATAGGAAGCTGTTCCGTTTAATGACAGCAGTATTATTTACTGGTATGTTATTTGCTTTATAACATATTGGATATATTCAACTTTTCTAAAATGAAAGGTGGTGAATGAAATGCGCTGTCATTGCGGTTCAAGTAAATTCGCTCCTCTGGGTGTTCAGGAACTTTTCGATAAGAAGGCTTCCAAGTTGGGGAGGAAGGAGATTTACTTGGTGAATTGCCAGGAATGCGGAACGACGCTTTCTTGCTCCAAACATTTTTATTATGTATTGAAATATTTTGAAACAGCCGAGCAAATTGAGAAAAATACGGATGGACTGTTTAAACTCGCTCATTAAAAGAAAGGAGGTGATTTAGTTGCCGATAATAGAGCAGACTTATGGCGCCAATTCCACTAATATGCTGAATACGCTGGGCGGCAATGGCGGTGATACCATTATGGGGCAGGACGACTTCTTGGCGATGCTGGTCACCCAGTTGAACTATCAGGACCCGATGTCACCGATGGACAGCCAGCAGTTCGCCACCCAATTGGCGCAATTCACTTCGGTGGAGCAGTTGATGGCTATTAATCAGAACCTTGCGGCTTCCCTTGAGGCGCAGATGCTGCTTAACCAATCGATTAACAACACGCTATCCGCTCAGTTGATAGGTTTGGAAGTTGAAGCCACTAACGATGTCGTTCATTGGGAAAACGGCGAAGCGAGCTCGATAATGTATAACCTGCCGGGCAGCGCCAGCACGGTTACCATCGAAATCTATGATTCGGACGGTGAATTGGTGGCGACGGAGAGTTTAGGCGCTCAGCCGGCTGGCGATCAGACATTCGTTTGGGACGGCAAGAATGAAACTGGCGCAACGGTTCCTGAAGGGGATTACACTTTCGAAGTGACGGCTGAAACTTCAGCCGGTAATCAATTGAGTGTTGAACAATTCATTTCGGGAATTATAACCGGTATAACCTACGAAAATGGTCAGGCGGTTATAAATATGGGTGGTCTCCCCATAGCTTTGTCAAATGTAACGGCGTTGAATTTGCCTGGTGAAGGCTGATTATCAGAATGCTGAATACTGAATACTGAATACTGAATTCTGAATATAGTATTCTTCATTAAACAGGAGACTGAATTGGTACAAGAAGTAAATATGCTGTCTGCGGAGATGCTGAGGCTCAGGCGGCTTCAGCAGATGGAGGCGCTGAAGCCCCCGGTTCAGCCGAAACCCGCTGAACGTGCGAAGGGAGAACCGAGTTTTGCGGAAGTGCTGGAAAGCGAGATGTCGGCTCCCGATGTGCGGTTTTCGGCGCATGCGGTCAGTCGATTGCTTGACAGGGAGATAGTCCTGTCGAAGGGGGAGATCGATCGTATTCGTCAAGGCGTGGGAAAGGCGGCTGATAAGGGAGCGAAGGAGTCTCTGGTGCTGATGGATGATAAAGCGTTTGTGGTTTCCGTCGAAAATAGGACGGTAATCACCGCCATCACCGGGGAGAGTCTGAAGGATAATGTGTTCACCAAAATCGACAGTGCGGTCATTGTATAGCTTTTGGACTTATTATTCGGGCGATTTTCCCGGGCAAATTAAACCATTCACCAGTAATTAACAAGGCAGACAGTTAACACATTTAATCTTCGATTAAAAAATCAAACAACAGGGGCTGGACCTCAAAGAGGAAGCCCCCCGGCGCTGAATGACAGAGGCGCCGATTCTAACCAAAAATGGAGGTCATTAGACCATGATAAGAGCATTATATGCAGCCGTATCAGGCTTAAACAATCATCAGTTGAAACTGGATGTGATTGGCAACAATATCGCCAATATCAACACATACGGCTTCAAGGGCTCCCGCATAACATTTGCGGAGACTTTAGCTCAGCAAGAAGGGGCTCCTTATGCGCCTCACGACAGATTCGGGGGCGTTAATCCGATGGAGGTTGGATTGGGCATAAAGACGAGTTCAATCGACAACAATTTTACTCAGGGTAATCTTTTATCCACGGGGATAACTACTGATTTAGCCGTTCAGGGTGACGGATTCTTCGTTATTTCCGATGGATTGAAGAATTACTACACCAGGGCGGGAGCGTTTCAGATCGACGCCCAAGGTCAATTAGTAGCTCAGGGCGGCCGGTATTTCGTTCAGGGAAGGTTGGCTGATGCCAGCGGGAACATCGCCTCCGGCACTAATGTTCAGAACATAACCCTTCCGTTCGGGGAGAAAGAGCCTGCGAAGGCGACTTCTTCTATCGACTATTTCTGCAACTTAAACGCCGATTCGGATGCGCTGCAAAAGATTAATACCGCCAGTGACGCTTATGTCACTTTCGCATCGGTGAACGCCACCCAAGATCCTACCACAGGTTATCCCTATGATGTAGTTACGGGCACTAACGATGAGCTGGAGATAGCATTGGGAAGCGGTAGTTCGGTAACAATAGCAGTAGCAGAGGGAACTTATGCGGATTCCGCGGCTTTAGGCGATGCTATTAACGATGCGATCGGAGATAGTAGTTTAGGCGGCGGAGTGAGCGCGTTCGTCGATTCAGAAACTGGTTTTATCAGATTCAGGACGGTTGATTTGGGTTCCGACACCAGTTTGACCATTACCGGCGGTATCGCCGGCACTCTATCTGGTGATCTGGGGATTACGGCGAATACTACCGGGACAGGCGCAGTCACCACTTCCACCCTCTTGAACGATTTGTTCTATCCGATTTCCGAGGGGTACAATGACAATGAGCTGTCAGCGCTTGACACCATAGACATCACCGGTTCCGAGTCGGATGGGACCTCGGTCAGTGCGATTTATACATATACTGAAGGTGATACGGTCGCTGAACTTATAGCCGCAATCGACAGCGCTTTTGCCGGCTCCGAAGCAACCCTTGACAGTGAAGGTAAGATTGTTGTAACGGACAATTATGCCGGTTCGAGTTCAAGTGTTGTGAGTTTGAATGCGGGTTCAGGTGTTAATTTTCTCACGCCGAGTTTCGATGTTACTCAAGACGGCAGAGACGCCGGCACTCATTCAACCTCTATCAATGTATATGATAGTCTTGGCAATGCACATTTGGTAGAGATGATTTTCACCAAGGCTCCGGATACTAATTCATGGACCTGGGAGGCGAAGGTTGATAATGGATTGATAACACCGACTGCGGGTTCAAGTGGGACATTAACCTTCAACAACGACGGTTCTTTGGCTACTTTTAATTACGATGACGATGATAGTGCGTTGATATTTACGCCAAGCGGGGCTGATGCGGTTTCTATCAATATGAATCCGGGAACTCCGGGAAATTTTGATGGGATCACTCAGTTCGATTCACCGTCGACCACGATTGCGATTTCTCAGGACGGCTACACAATGGGCGATTTGGAGGACATATCGATAGGAGTCGACGGGACGATTGCCGGCGCTTTCTCCAACGGTGTAGTCAGAACGCTTGGACAGATAGTCCTCGCCGATTTCACCAATACCGGCGGATTGTCCAAGGCGGGAAATAATATGTATGTGGAAAGCCCAAACAGCGGTCAGGCGGTGATTGGCGCCGCTCAGACCAACTTCAGTGCATCAATCAATTCGGGTTATGTGGAAATGTCCAATGTCGATTTGACGCGGGAGTTCACCGAGTTGATTGTGGCGCAAAGGGGATTTCAAGCTAATGCCAGGGTAATACAGACCTCGGATATGGTATTGGCAGAGATTAACGGACTCAAGAGGTAATTCTTGATATAGCGGGGGGCGGTTTAATCGCCGCCCCTCCATCCCCCCTATTGAAGTTGCCCGCCGCAAAAGCTTTCCATTTAACAATATATCACCACTGTTGGGATTTTCCCTCGTTTATCATTTGAATACCCTATATTTGTTGTTGTTATAAGAGAAACCCTCATGAGAGGGTCTCTTTCGCGA
>JABMRZ010000302.1 GCA_013202315.1 Candidatus Tariuqbacter arcticus
ACCTTGGGGAGATGCTTCACTGCGTTCAGCGTGACAAAAACAATCGAACTTAGTGATTGTGAAACTATAAGGTGCACTTATAAATAATAATAGGAAGAGAAAAATGAAAAAGCTAAACTATTTTTTTCTGTTTGTTTCAATCTTTCTTGTTACAGTTAACCTTTTTGCCGAGGAATTTATTCTTTCCGGAAGCCAAGAGTCGGTAATCAACTACACTCTGAAGCAGCGGATAGAACCGTTTCCGGGAATCGAATTACTGATTGTCTGCTTTGTGGTCCCGGCAGACTATTCATCACCGACCTTCAACCAAAAGGTATCAGATCTGAATTTTGATTTTTCGGTAAAACCTCAAAAAGAAGAGCGTGATATTGACGAGCGAGGCAATATTATCCGCCAATTCTATTGGAACAATCCAAGTGAATCAATATTATGCAGTGTTAGTCTCAAAGCTGAAAACCAGGTGAAACTGGTCCCCATAGAGTGTAATGCTGCCTTTCCACCTAAAGATCTGCCGCAGGAAGTTAAGGATTATCTACACTCCACCGATCAGGTTCAATCTGACAATACCGCTATTTTGACAAAAGCAAAGGAGTTAACCGATTCCTCTTTGGATCAATACGAGGCAGTGCAATCGATTTTACATTATACTGTCGACAATATGCGTTATGTTCTGGTGCCAGAACAATACGATGCTCTTTATTCATTCAATACTGGAAAAGGGAATTGCCAGAATTACTCGCATCTGGCTGCCGCACTGATGCGTGCTGTGGATATTCCAGTACGCATAGTCAACGGGATTAGCTTGAAAAAAGCTTATGAAATCGAATCAGGCGACGCAAGATACAGTTTTGAAATGGCTCAAGGAAGGCATTCCTGGATCGAAGTCTTCTTTGAAGATATAGGCTGGATTCCCTTTGATCCTCAACAGACACAGTTTTTTATTCACAATCGTTATCTTCGCATCGAAACAGGTATAGATAATGATGAAACCGGTAATGATGGAATGGTTCGATGGAGTCAAAGCAAAGGAAGCAAACCCTCAACGCCAGGAGTTATGGTAACTTTCGATGTGGAATTTTGTGAAGATAAGGTTGCCCTAAAAATAGAAAGTATAAAAGACAGACCCAAAAAACTTCTATTAACGCCAAAACTCATAGCTGCAGTGTCCCCAACAATCATCGAAGAACCGATACCGCCTATACCTATAGTTGAAGAGCCAATTCCTGTGGAACCTGCGCCGCCGGAACCTGAGGCTGCTATTGATTATTCCAAATTGACTTTTAATCTTCCTTTTGAGTACGGGAATTTGGAATTTCCTCAAAGATTCAATTTTCTTTTTGCCAGCGTATGGGGCTCTGAAGAATCCGCGATAAAAGGCGAAATTAAGCGAAATTTCATAGTAGAGACTGCGGAATATGCCACCGGGAATCAGAATTTCTCGCAGACATTCATTCTGTACGAACCGGTTATTTTAAGTGAAGTAAGCTTAGCGCTTCTCAATTTTGGCGGTGATGGAGAACTTTGGTTGGAACTATGCGAGGATAATGGCGGAATTCCAGGGGAACCAGTCTCAGAAAGTAAAAGAATTCCTACCAGGGATATATTTGCTATCGGAGGATATGATTGGGTAGATTTTGATTTCTCGGATGCAGGTACCGGGTTATCACCAGGACGATATTGGTTCACTCTTCGTTATTCAGGTTCACCAATAATAAACTGGTTCTACACTTACGGGAAACCGGTTGGACCAACTGACGGCACCCGCAGTTCCTCAATAAATGATAATAATTGGGAAAAGGTGTTTTCATACGAATTCAATTATCGTATTATAGGTAAAAGTGCAGAAGACTGGAATTAGGAACAAGGTAGATTTTACTGAAAAATCATATCATTCCGGAAAATTTTAACTGAGTATCATGCTGATTAAATTGTATATCATTAAATAAATCCGTTATATCGATGAAAACAATTATTAGCATCAGTACCCTCATTTCTTTATTATTCATCAGTTGCGCTGTTAAGCTCCCAAAAATCACCGCTACTGGTGAAAGGACTGCTCTGGAAAATCAAATCGTCGGCTCCTACCGAATGATAGAGGAACAGGCATTTATGGTGGCTTCATTGCGCGGCGAATTCCCTACAGACAGCATCAGTCTCACCCAAGAAAAACGACGCGTCCTTCTGGCTTTCCAACGCCAACGATTCAACGCCGATGATGTCACTGAATTTAAAGGAGAGGGAACAGTGGGAGAAGCGTTGGACGGTTTCCTCGAAATCATTCCAAATCAGAAATATGAAAGCGATTCAATTTACCAGGTATTAGTGGATAAAATTGTTGCCGAGGAAAACGAAGACCGCCGGCTCATAATGCGCCGTATAATTGAACTTCATCCCGAAATCGACCCCAATGACAAATCCAAAGTGGGTTTAGTGTACTCTCGTATGAAGCAGGAAGCATCTCAAGAAGGAACCTGGATTCAGCAATCCGATGGCAGCTGGAAGAAGAAATAAATGGCGGTAAGAAAGAAAAACAGCCTTTACCTGGTGATTTTAATTGTCACTAACCTTTTGACTTTGCCTTGCATGGGGGGGGATAATATCAACTTGCCTCACCAACGACAAAGTTTTACGACTCACCCGGCGGAGGACCGGGACCCGGCAATTTCACCTGACGGCAAATGGGTATTATTCTCTTCCAAGCGTGAAGGCAATTGGGACATTTACCTTAAATCATCAGACGGCGGGCCTCCGATACGGCTTACCGATGACCTATCCGATGAAATATCCCCCGCGTGGGCGCCGAACGGCAAAGCTTTTACCTTCGTTTCAAATAAAAATGATGCTCAAGGCGATATATGGTTGATGAAGATTAAGTTCGCCGGCGCTCCCCGACCCGGAAAAGTAAAGAAATTGACTTTATACCTCGGTTATGACGGAGAACCGGTTTTCACTCCAGACGGTGAAGGTGTATGTTTCGTATCCGACAGGTCATCCCAATATGAGATCTGGCTATATGATCTGCGGCAGAATAAAGCCTCCGTATTAACCGAAGGTGGTGGTCTTAGCCCTGATATCGATTCTTCCGGTAAACTCGCATTCATCAGGATAACTCCTCAAATCCCCACGGGTGAAGTTTTTATCATCCATGATTATCGTATTCCCTCCAATTCGACTCAATTGACTTTCAGTAATATGATCAATATGTCACCCTCCTTTTCGCCCGACGGCAAAGTATTAGTCGTTTCCAGGATAACTCGCGATACTAACAACGACGGTATTGTTTCTATAGACGATAACCAATCCCTCTGGATCGTTCCCTTAGAGCCTGGTATTTCTATTTATAAAACGGAATTCCAGATCACTCGTAAATCATCGTCTACTCATCGACCCTTCTGGGGTACCGACGGTTGGATTTACTGCACATCATTAACTACAAGCGGCACCAATGATATCTTTCGTTACAAGCAGCAAGGCTGTTTCGGTAGAATGGATCAAGCAGACGAGCAATTAGCATTAGCGAAAAAGTATTCCGACCAGCCTGATAATTTTTTATTGGGATTAGAATCTGTTAAGGGATTTTTTTTTGATACTCCTCAAGCGGCAACTGCATTATATTTAAAAGGCGAGATTTTTGCAGTCCAAGGTAATCGAAGAACAGCGATTAGCTATTATCGCCGAGTAATGCGCGACTTTTCCGAAATCACCGATCTTTCATATATGGCTGAGATTGGGTATTTACAGGTAATTTCCAATTTTACCGCGGGCAAATTCGGTTCCATCGGTAAAGTGGAAAACCCTGCTGGATTTGTAAGTGCGTTAGAAGACATCCTTAATAGGAACCCGTCCGGTAAACCTCGCGCCAAGGCGAAAATCTTAAAGGGAAATGCGCTTTTCCAGATGGGTGTTCTTAGTGAAGCGCTTGAAACTTATATGCAAATCATGGAAGAATTGGATGATTTTCCCGACTATTGTGCGGAAGCTCAATTCCACACGGCGGAGATATTTTCTTGTTATGGCGATCCTGCAGAAGTCGTCCAGGCCTATCTAAAACTAATAAAGGACTATCCTAATCAGGAAGACTGGAATCGCCTTGCTATCGAGCGAATTATTAACCTTGAGCTTGGAGAAGATGAATTTGCAGGATTTCAACGGATAATCGGTAAATATAGAAAATACCCTCGACTTGTGGCTACAACCAAACTTGAAATGGCACATCGACTCTTTGTTCAAGGGCAGATTGATCTCGCCCTGGCAGAATATGCCCCGCTGCTGCAATTTCCCGATGATGATCCGTTATCGGAGACAATACGTGCATCTTCTGCCTTCGAAACTGTAAATATCTATCTTGAACGAGACGAGTTCTTAGAAGCCGTCAGTATATTGGAAGATCTCGCTAAAACAAGCGCCAGATATCGACCAGATGCAATAAAGAGGATGTTTCAAGCATATATAACGCGTGGTGAAAAACTATTGAAAGAAAATGATTACGAACTTTCACTGGCGATGTACAACAAGGCGAGACAAATAACAAGTGAAAAACTTCAGGCTCACCGGGGATACATCTTGGTAATGAATCGTTTTGAACGGGGCGATCATGCTTATCGAGAATATGCCGACTCATCCGATGCACATCCTGATAATCCCATTTACCTATATTGCCAGGGACTGGCTTTGTCTTATATAAGTGAATTCGATCCCTTAGAATTAAAGAGGTCATCCCAGTTAATTGAATCCGCTCTCGCCCTGGATTATAGGATGATTCCAGCATATTTAACACTAAGCTATAATTATCAGGCGATTGAAGAATTGACCCGTACAGGCAGGGTGAAAATAGGGATACTCCCTCGAATATATCGTTCCACGACTGAAATATTCCGGGAATTTTGGCGAGCGATAACTTTCCAGGGCGATCCTAAAGAATTCAGCGGTTATGAACTTGCTATCAACGCTCTCACACAAGCGTTGGCTATGAATGATGAAACAGCCGACCCCAAAATTGAAGCCGCTTTGCTCAGGAATATTGGAAACAACTACTATTCATTTGGTGAATTCGGTTTTAAAAAAGCGTTTGAATCATATTCTCGGATGCTTGAGTTTGACAGTTCATTTCAAGACCTTCGATCCAAAGCAGTAATAGATGAGCGAATCGGGCGTACCGGGATGTTTATTAACGAATTCTCTAAAAGCAGGCAACATCTCAAAGCATCACAGGACATTTACACCAAATTGGGCGATGAAGGTTCAGTTTTCCGGCTATTACTTTTGAGGGCGGAGCTGGAAATGAGGGTTGGTAACAGTGATTCTTCCAACGATCTCTTCAGGGCGGCTATACAACAAGCTGAAATGAACAATATAGAGATACCTAAAGCTCTGTATTTCAGCGACATTGCCTTTTCCTGGTATCAAAATAACGAATGGGATTTTGCGCTTAATGCTTGCCAACAATCACTTGATGAACTTTCCGGCGGAAAAATAAAGCGCCCTTCTTATAATCCTTATAAAATCGGTTTTGAAATTCTCGGTATAGATTTCCCGATTAGTATACCTATCCCCAGTTTTATAGCTGGAAACCTTGCCTTAGGAGAATCACGGTCAGTTGAAGGATTCAGGCTGGCGGATATAAAATCACTGGTGCTTTCCATTGAATCATCTGCATTGTCAGAAAAAGGCGAATACGCCCAGGCAGAAAAAACGCAACTTGAAAAATTAGAGCTTGCTAAGTATAAGCGTAACCATGAAGAAGCGGCAATCTGCCTGAACTGTTTAGCCTGGCTATCATTTCAGCAGGAAAAATACGCTCAAACAGCTGATTTTCTCCTTGAATCGATAAAACTCTGTGAAAAACCCAAAAATGAGTTAGGTATTTACATAAGCGTTGCCAATCTACAAATCCTTCAAGAATTATTATCTCCTGATTATCCGCATCTTAACCAGATTCGCAGATTAATAGAAAATACTATAAGTAAAATCGAAATTATCCCCCCCGATTCTCCCAAGAGACTCCTCTTTATTTCTGAAAAAGTTACAATCCTTGGCATGAAAGGCAGCATAGTTTTTAAGGAAGCTATCACTTTGATAGAATCTTCAAACTTAGATTCTATCCTGCTGGGGTATTCTCTGCTGGAGGGTGCCCTCTCACTATGGGAAACCGCACTCGAACTTCAGGGAGATAACAGAACCAGCCGCAAAACTGTAATTATACAGTCCAACCTTGCCTGTGCTTCCGCGGTTTTGGGAGACTGGGAATATAGTATATCGCGGTTGGATTCATTGACTAACACTGCAATCAGTGAAGGATATCTCGACTTCATCTGGCGATTGAAGATGCTTAAAGGTGAAATTCTTATGATGCAGCATAGAGGCGACATTGAATACGCAGAAACCGTCTTTTACCAAAGCGCTGACTATCTGGAAGATTTCATTCATAACAAATATCAACCGCTTCCTTCGATTTATAATCAGAAGAGGAAATTATATCAGCGCTTAGTTGATTTAAATATTAAGAAAGGCAACACTGCAGCTGCATTTAACTGGGTTGAAAGAGAATCAGGCTTAAGAGTCATAGAAATTATAGCGCAGCGCGAATTTGAGGTAAAAGGCGAATGGCGAAAATATATTTGGAGCCAGGGAGGCGGAAACATCAACTTCTACCGCAATGAAATCGCCCGGCTGGAAGCTGAACGGCAACGACACGACTTGAAACCACAAGAAAAAGCCGCCATTATTGACAGTCTGACCAGCATTTATGACGAATATAAATCAACCCTTGAAGAAGTACAAAATAGAGACCCCGAATTTGCTTCTCTTTTCAGCGTCTGTCCGATATCTGTTGAAGGAATTCAATCGATGCTTGAAGATGACGAATTAATGCTCCGATTTTTCGAATTCGATGATGTTTATCATGTCTGGACCATTGCCAAGGATGGTCTCTTCGACTACAGAATACCTTTAAAAAAGGACTCTCTGAATTTATTAATATCATCTCTTACCTCAGTCGTCATAGACACCTCATCTTATTATGCTGTGAAAAAACTAAGCGAGATTCTATTTAACCCCATTTCCGATAAACTTAATAACTATGCTACCTTGCTTTTAGTCCCCGATGGGTTGTTAAAAGACATTGCATTTGAAAATCTTATATGGAATGAGAAAGCTCTTTATCGTGATTTCAATATCACCTACGCCCCTTCTGCGTCTTTCTTTCATTACACCCGCAGTAAACGAATAGTTGGTGGAAAAAGCATTCTCTATATTGGCTGCGATCACGACTCACTAAAGGTCGACGACCGTTTCAATACTATGGAAGTATCCGCTTTCTCAAATCCGGAGAACCTTTTTAAAACCCTCTCTTTAGCAGATATAACTATTCTTAAATCCGAGTTCAAACTCAACAGCATGCCTTCTCTTAATGCCAGTTTTACTGTTCCGGGTGACAGGGACTTGGAGTTTGAAATCCGTTTATACCAATCATTCGCTTATGACTTTCCTTCTTCCCTTTTCATACTTGATGCCATCGATATCAGTGATAACGGGGGCTGGATGCTTCTCCGCAGTCTCTGTTTTGGAGGAGTTGCTGGATTTATAGTAATGAATCCGCAAGCAAAACCTGAACAGAAAAGAGCTTATTATACAGAACTGTTCAGACACCTGCCGGATAATTCCCCCTTAGAGGCGCACCACCTTGCGTTGAACGCCATCTCCACCGCTCTCACAATAGAACCTTCACGAGTTGCAAAATATTGGGGAGACAGTGGAATGACCCCTGAAGATGAAATTCAATTCGCAAAGCAAAACTTTCGAAACATCGTCTTTCAGGGAAATAAGAACTTGCAGGAAAGAGATTACAAATGGGCATCACGCTATTACCGCCAGGCGATGGAAATGGCTCGACGCTTAAACGATAAAGAATCGCAATTCAACCTTTTGAAGCTTCAACTTAAAGCCGCTTACCTGGATGGGGATTGGGATGCAGCCACATCCTATCAGTATCGGCTTTATGAATCCAGCGTAAGTGGGAGAACAACTGGGAGTGGTGAAGCAAATTTAGCGTTCTTTTTCCTGCAAAAAGGACAGATTGATTCAGCCGCGGTCCATTCGACATCTGCCTCGGAAATTTATCTTTCGTTAGGCGCATCAGAAAAAGCAGCGCAAACCCTGCTTAATTTCGCTCAATCACTCGAGCATAAAGGAGAATATATTCGCGCCGAATCCTTCGCCGAGAAGGCGGGATCAATCCTTAGAGAAGCCAACCATTCGGATACACTCTTGACCGACCTTTTCCGGGGTAAACTCCTCTTTGAAATGGGACTGCCTATTGACGCAGCCACAGTTCTTACTCCTTTAGTTGAATCAGGAAACCTAAAATCGTCTGATGCTGCCTTTGCTCACTATTTATTAGGAAGGTCGAAGGAAGGAACTATCGATTTCTATTCTGCCATCGATCACTTCCAAATAGCTTTTGAAATCGCCCCTCAAGACTCTTTTAAAAGCCAGGGTTCCGCAATTCAAGGGATGGCGGACATCCACTTTAAACTGGGAAATTATCCTGATGCTCTGGAATATATCCAGAGAGCGCGCGGACTATTCAATAAAGCCCATGCTGCCCAGGAACTTTTTTTAACATACAATACAGAAGGCTTGGTGAGAATGAATATGGGGCAATATAGCGAAGCTGAGAAATCATTATTGAAAGCCCTTGAACTGGTACAAGCCACCACTGATCGGGAGAGTGAAGCGAGCATTCGGAAGAATCTGACCCGCTATTATACAGAACAAGATGAAATTGACCAAGCTTTATTCCAAGCTCGCCGCGCTTTAGAAATCGATATTAAAACTGAGAGAACATCCGAATCAGCCTATGATCACCTTGCACTTGCAGGTTTGCTGATGTTGAAAGATGACCATGAAGGAGCCTCTTCCCAGTTCAATCGTGCTTTTAGCCTGAGCCAAAACCTCAATGATTACCGAATCGATTTGAAAATAGCCCTTGGAAAAGCCTTTATTGAACTTAAGCATAAAGAATGGTTATCCGCTGAAGAAATACTCCAACCAGCACTCGATTTGGCTAATAGACTAGAGATTTCTGAATTTCAATGGCGAGTCGATCAACTGCAGGGAATGATTTATGCCGGCAGGGGGGAAACCGATTTAGCCCTTGAAAAATTCCTTAGAGCAGCAGGATTTGTGGAAAAACTACTCTTTTTCAGGGTAGATTGGGAAACAAATACCATTTTCCTCGATAACCACATCGCCCCCTTTGACTATGCCATCAATATATTAATAGATGCAGGAGATATATTTACTGCTTTTGAAACTGCAGAAAAGGCGAAATATTTACAAGCGAAGTTCGCTCTATTCCATCAAGGTGTTGCATTACGCGCCGGCAGATTATACGCTAAAGAGGAGTTAAACTTTCGTTCAAAGATTGAGGCGTTTGACAAGAAGTTGGAATCATTGAAAATCCATCAGGGAGATCCTGAAATCATCGCCCAACTGAAGAAAGACATCGAAAAGACGCTTGAGCAATACAACTCTTTGTTAGATCATATTCAATCAGCAGACTATGAATATTATAATATTATTACCGATAATACCTTTTCAATAACTGATACATTACAAAAAGCAAAATTGAAACAGTCATTGTATGATAAAACTATTATGCTTTATTATTATACCGGATTACAGGGTATTTACACCTGGGCAATAACTGCTGATACCATGGTTGCCCAACAAATAATAACAACTCCCAAACAGCTTCATCGGAAGGTAATTTCTTTCCGAAGACTTATCGAAGGAAATTTGAATGCCCAGAGTACTGCTCGATGGTTCTATGATAAACTGCTCGCTCCTTTCGAGGCATTAATCGACAAAACAGAGGGGATAATTATAGTTCCCGATGGCGTTCTTTCCCAAATACCGTTCGATGTTCTTACAGACCGGAACAATACCTATAGTCTTGAACGCTGGGAGATTTCCTACGCTCTCAACCTTAGGAATTTTCTTCACTCCCAGAATTACATCGGCGACCAGAGTGCACCTATTATTGCTTTAGCTGACCCGCAATACCCCGGCGTTCAACAGATGAAATTCGCCCGAAAAGAAGTTGAAAGCATCGCCTTCACAGTCCCCGGAACTCAAACCTATTTTAGAGAAGAAGTAACCTTCGACGCTGTCTCAAAAGCCGTACATACAGCAAGTGTTTTACATCTGGCTTGCCATGGACTGGGCAACCGCGACACACCTTTGGATTATACTCTGCTTCTTACTCCCACTGACGATAATCGTAAACTTACCGCTCGGCGCGTCTACGGGCTGGAATCAGATGCTAAACTAATATTTCTCAGTTCCTGTGGGGAAAATATTACTTCTTCATTATCTTCCACCTCTCTAAATCTTACCCACGCTTTAAGAACGGCGGGGGCTTCAGCGGTTATTTCGAGTTTTTGGCGGGTGGACGATCTGGCGACCGGCATCCTGGCAAAACGGTTTTACCGCTACTTGATCGAAGGCGATTCGATGAGCGAAGCATTGCGGCGGGCAAAACTATTCGTGAAGGATGAATTCAATCCACATCCTGCATATTGGGCTGCATTCCAACTATATGGGAATCGGGGGCAGCTTGCCAGATTTCACAGTAATTAAGAATTTGATAAAATAAAAAGCAACGCCCAGTGCTATTTAGAAAGCTATTTGTTAAATATACAGTAATGGTTCATTATTCATCTACATGGGCTGGTGTAAGAAAGATAAACCGGGGAATACCCCTCAAATCGGTCGCTAAATGGACTTTCATTCCATAATAGCAATTCCCTTTCGAGGCATTTAAGCACACTGTGGCGTAGTATTCGAAGGGGCATCGTGAATTGTATAACCGCTTTAAATGACAAAGAGTTAGCGGGAAACTATCAACGATGTAATGGTTATCCAGATTGGCATCAGTGAGATAACCCAGATTTTCTTGGATTAATCCGAATACGAAATACAACTTTCTCACCCTCCGTCCAAATTCGGTTCTTTCGGGCATTTGGGGAAATAGAAATTTCCAATTTTTATGGACAAGATTGATCCACGCTCACTGCGAATCAATCCCTGATATTTCTCCAACTATTTGAACGGTAATGACTTCCGCGTCAGTGAAAGCCGGATTGTGAGGAGTTCCCTAATAAAATCATTTTTCAACTAGCACAAGGCGTAAAAGCAATAAATATAACATATAACAATATAATACGGGAGAATAATTATGCTCAACCGCACTATTCTTGTTTTATCGGTCTTCTTAGGTCTATGTTTACTTATTACCATTAACAGTATTTCAACCGGCGTTGAAACCTCATCCACCGGTTTGGTCACCTATGTGGATGGGACTCTGAAGAAGAAATTTATAGAAGCCGCTGATTGGGTGGCGGCTGCTAAAGACACCACAGTGATATCCGGAGACAAGGTTCGCACATTTCAGAATTCACGCGCTGAATTGGAACTCGTGGGTGAGGATATTATCCGCCTCGCGCCTCGTACTATCATTGACATCATTAAGCTCTACGAGGAGACTAAGGAGCAAAAAGATCAGACCAGTATAAAAGTGGAGGAAGGAGAACTCTGGGCGATGGTGGGCAGTGTTGACGCCGGGGATGAATTCAATCTTTCCACGCCTGTTGCCGGCGCAGCCATTACCGGGACCATTTTCCGCGTTTCCGTGGACGAAGATTCCAGTACCAAACTAAAAGTGTATAAAGGGGAAGTTTACATCTCAAATGCTCCGGATAATCCCGATCTTACACCCGAAGTATTGCCGCATAAGCAGCCTAAGCAAGTCTCCGGACCTAAACAAGTCTCCGGACCTAAACAGGTTACCTTCGTGGAATGGCTCTATGTTGTTCGAGATATGCAAGCCATTCAAATCGACGGAAGGGGAAATCTAATCGATTCAAAAGACTTCTCCCAATACGACCAAGATGAACAAACCGATTGGGTAAGGTGGAATAAACAACGCGATGAAGAAAGAAAAAAGAATAGATAGTCCTCTGAGCAATCTTATTAAGGAGAACGAAAAATATCTTACAATTCATAGCTGAGAAATGCGTTTATTGCAGGGTTTACAATTCTAAGCCCTACATAACACTACTTTGTTAAGTAAATCCACTTAAATCTGTTTCTCTTAGACTGAATGATCTTTTACATAAATAACACCACCCAAGCTTATCCAAGATAACCCTCTGAATCATTTTCCTAATAGTCGGCAATGGTAGAGGGGGGAAAA
>JABMRZ010000303.1 GCA_013202315.1 Candidatus Tariuqbacter arcticus
CTTATTAAAATACAAGGAGAACGATTCCGTACAAGCCGGAATGACGAGTTAAGGAAGATGGGAAATTCTTATTAAGCAGGGGTATAACATACCAATTGTTGCATTGTGTCAATCTGAGCGAAGAGAAGAATTTAACCTTAGGTCACAATGAGATGCTTCACTGTGTTGAGGGTGACAATCGGAATCAAATTTGATAATTGTGCAGCTAAAAATCGCTTCAATTGACAAAAAGGCGTTAAAACAATATTCATTCGTTGATTTTAATTGAAAATTTTTATATATTGAGTTTACAAGTAATTTCTATGGGGCAGGGGAAGACCGCATATTAGTTCCTAAGTGTTTTATATTCAGGAACTAAAACACAAAGCATTTATGTCTAAAACTAATTCACCCGGGCTAAATTAACTTTATTTATCAATAGACGCTACTATGATATTAAACAATTTTCACAAATATTAAAGATTATCATTTATGAGGGAATTATAAATGTATTTCAGTCGGGTAATAGGTTATTGGTGTTTAGCTTATATCTTAGGGATGATATTCGATTTATTAGGCAGTTTTTCCGAGATTTCAACTAATATCAGCTATTTAATTCATCTTTACGCTTCTCTATTCACCATTATCCTATTCATTTTCTTTTCATATTATTGGACAAAGCAAGCATTTAAGAAGTTACATTATGCAGTAAAAAATGCCGCCTGGACGGTTGGAATCATATGGGTTGTGTTGACAATTGTCAGCGATTTATTATTTTGGCATCACATTTACGGGGTAGAAATCAAGACGCTTCTGAGATTATATTCACTTGGGGAAGGCAATTTCAGGTTATTGTTATTAGTTGTTCAGATATTTGCACCCCGCATCATTGCCGGGATTAAAGTGAGGATATATCGGAAAGGCAGGATTTGACCTGTTTTTATCAGTCCGACCGCTTGCAGAATATCAAATTTATGGGTGTTTTGGTTATTTTTAGTAAAAAGGCGGCAGAATCCGGGAATTATTTCGATATTTTACCATAAAAAACTTGACTTTTATTAATTTATGTTATACTATAGATTTATATAGCGGAGTGCGTTTAAAAAAGGTGATGTTATTCTATACCAAGTGAAGAATCCCTTGTTATTAAATAACTTGTGAAAGTTAGGAGACCCTTCGCTCCCGTTCAGGGTGAAAGCATATGTTGCTATTATTTATACACTTATTATATATACTTGATTATCTGGCAACACTCTCACGGCAATGTTGGAAATTCATTAAGAAAACATTTTATGCAAACAGGTCACTGTCAATCTATTTGATAATAATAAATTAAAAATAATCAGTAAATAGAGGTAAGTATTATGTATACAAAAAGATGCGCAGCCTTGCTATCAATTTTTGTTAGTCTGTTTTTTGCGCGGGTTATGGTCGCCCAGCCGCCGACTTTCACCCAGACCAACCTCAGCACCAGTTACAACTATGCCACATACATCCACGCATCGGACATCAATGGAGATGGGTACACCGATATATTAACTTCATCATACGCGCTGGACAGAATCGACTGGTGGGCTAACAACGGCAGTCAAGTTTTCACTCAAACCACGGTGATGACCGGTTTCGCCCGTCCCCGCTGCGTTCATGCGGCTGATGTGGACAACGATGGGGATATGGATGTTTTGGCAGCTTCCGAAACCGGCGATATCATCGCCTGGTTTGAAAACAGCGCCCTGACATTCAGCCAGAACAATATCGCCACCGGCTTTGATGGTGCTATGAGCGTCTACGCGACAGATTTGGATGGTGATGGGGATATGGATGTCCTCGGCGCTGCCAACGCTGCCAATGATATTATTTGGTGGGAAAATGTCAATTTGGTCTTCACTCCCCATACAATTGACGCTAATTTCACCGGCGCATCTTCTGTATTTGCCGCCGATGTTGAAGGTGATGGTGACATCGATGTCATCGCTTCCGGAAACGGAACCGTCGCCTGGTGGGCTAATGACGGCAGTCAAAGTTTCGGCACAGCGATTAATATTGTCACCGGATATGGCACTACTTATTCAGTTTATGCTAAAGATATCGACGGAGACGGCGATATCGATGTGCTTAGCTGCTCCAGTACCGGTAACACCATTAACTGGTATGATAACAATGGCGAGGGCACATTTACTCCGCAAACTGTAGGCGCTTACAGCGGCGCTTGGAGTATTTACGCTGCCGATATGGATGTGGATGGCGATGTAGATATTTTGAGCGCCAGCAGGACAGGAAATAACTTCAGCTGGTGGGAGAATAATGGTTCTGAAGTCTTCACCGAGCATTCAGTCGCTACGGTTACCGGCGCTATGTGGGTCTACGCTACTGATGTGGATTTGGATGGCGACAATGATTTCATGGGCGCGGCTTTGAATGGCAATACTGTTGCCTGGTTCGAAAACAGCTATACGCCACTTGCCGGCGGTGTTTCCAAAGATGTGGTGTATGGAGCCTGGGAATTCATTGGCATCCCGGTTAATGTGGTGGATGGCGATGCCTTAGTGCTTTTCGGCGATGATTTGGGGATGACGCCCGGGCCTCCTTATTGGCGTTTAAGCCGCTGGACTATCATGCAGGTAGAGGAAAAATATGTGCGCTATGGTGAGCCTGATAATCCTCCGGTAGGAGGTGACCAGGACCCCCCTGATTTCATGCCTGGATATGGATACTGGCTCTATCAGGAAGTTGGCAGCCCGGTTACTCTTGATATTGAACCCGCTCAAATTACCGGAGTTGTCAATCAAAGTGTAAGATATCCAATAGTTCTTGAATCTACTGCTCCGGAGCGTACTATAGGTCAATATGCTAATCCCTTCAATTATACCTACGACTGGCGGTCAACACATGTTAGTTATACAGGATTAATAGGTGAACAGACTTTATATGAAGCTGCACAAGCAGGTGTAATTGAAGGATACGGATATGCCTGGGATGTGGCGAACCAAGAGTATAGGACCGTGAATTTCGACCCTGATTCGACTGCAAATTATACTCTGGAACCGTGGGAAGGTGTATGGATAGAACACTATATAGGTTCTCAGACAGTAGAAGTGAGGTTCACTCCTGCCAGCATGATGGACAATGGACCTCCGTCCAAATCCAGCGGTGAAAGGGATAATGTGGAAAGGTGGTCGGCGCAGTTATCAGTTTCCACGGCAGACAATCAATTCAGCGACAGCGACAATATTTTCGGCGCCACTACGGTCTCCAGCGATAAACACGATTATGTTGACGCTAAAGAATTCACCCCCATGGGTTCGCATTTCGTCCAGCTTTATTTTGAACATGAAGACTGGGGCGATTTCTCCGGTAAATACACTTACGACTTCCGCTCTACAAATCTGGAAAATGGTCAGAAGACCTGGGAATTCACCGTCAGAGCCTACAATTTGACTAACCGGGAAATAGAAGTTTCCTGGGCAGGTGTAGATGAAATCCCGGACAGGATGAACCTGGTGGTCGAATCTTTGGATTTTGAGATGGAAGCGGTGAATATGCGGACTGCGAACAGCTTCAGCTTCATCAGCGGAAGCGAGACGGACGCTGAATACAATTTCCGGGTAACCGCATCGACTTTGCCGATTATCGGCGGCGAGGGCGGCGCAGCTGCTTCTATTCCGGCGGAATTCGGATTGCTTGAAACCTATCCTAATCCGTTCAATAATGAAATCCGCGTAGACTTTAGTCTCAACGAGGATGGGAAAGTATCGCTCAAGGTCTTTAACATTCTGGGCTGCGAAATTGCGGACCTTTCGCAAGAAGGGTATATGCCGGTTGGACAGCATTCGGTGATTTGGAATGCCGCCCAACAGACTTCCGGGGTATATTTTGTTAGAATGGAGAGCGGCGGTAAAGTCGACACCAGGAAAATCGTGCTGCTGCGATAATCAAGACCACATCTTTTTGGATGCTGAAAGTATTAATATAGGGGCGTTTGAATAAACGCTCCTAATGACAATAGTCTTGAACCAGTTAATAATATGAAATGAAATATACAATTGGAGAACAATTATGTCTCAAAAAAAGAGCGTGTATGAAGAACCCATTCTTTTTGAGATTAGTCTATTGGACGAATCAGCCAAAGGGTGGTCTGAGCCCGCGCCTCCTGATAGTACAGGCACTGGATCGGAGTCAAGCGGATCTTCTTCAGGTGGATCTACTTCAGGTGATGAACCGTTTAAGTTTGTCGAGTGATTAATCGAGACGATTTCAATACTAATCGTTTCAGATGCTTTAAAATGTTTTTTTATCTGGGATTAAAACCCGGAGAAACGATTTCTATAAAGATTAATCGGAATATTTAGTAAAAAGAGTTATCAGAATCTACTCGCTTGCGGCTGGAGATGTAAGGATAATTATATGCCTTATTATCTTCCGTTTTATGGATTTATGCTTAGAATAAAGTGGGCGGGTCATTCTGATATTTAGATACTTGCGAGAATCCGCCGGAAGGCGGATTCTCCATTTCTGTATCTTTTGATCAGCTTGTTGGATTGGTAAAAGGTGTAGCAATCGTTGAATTCAGTTCGTTTTTAAAGGGGAACCATCATACGATGGTCTCTTTCGCGAACCCTCTCACAACTTAGAATGAAAATGCCGAGCTCGCGGACTCGCGTTCCGGTTATTTTTAGGTTAAATTGAGTTATAATAATTAATAGAGGTCAAAGCTGATGGGTAAGAAAAATGCGCATATCATTCGTCAACACCGGGGCATAATGCCGATCCCGGAAATGCTTTCTAAAAGCGCGGCTGAATTTGGCGATAAAATGGCGATGCAAAGATTTGTGGAGGACAAGTGGGAACAGTTTTCCTTCCGTGAGTTGGATGATTTGACCACTCGATTGGCGGGAGGGCTGATGGCGCTGGGATTGAAGCCTAAGGATCATATCGGGGTGCTGGGGGAGAACCGTCCGCGTTGGGGTGCAGCATATATTGCGATTCAGCGGATGGGCGGGGTGACGGTGCCGCTCGATTCTATGATGAGCGAGTCAGAAATACATCATATCATCCAGGAATCGGGGGTGAAAGCGATAATCTCGACCGAGAAGTTCATAGGCGTAGTTTTGGACGCCGAACGACCGGGTCTCATCGCCATCGATATGGACAATCAAAACCGCGAAGGTACTATGAACTTCAACGATGTGCTGTTAGAGAAGGGGGCAAAACCGAGTTTTCCCAAAGTTACTCTGGATGATACCGCCGCTGTTATTTTCACTTCAGGCACAACCGGGTATTCCAAGGGGGTCATCTTAACACAAAATAATATTATGTCGAATGTGGCGGCGGTCTACAGCATCATCGATTTGGATGAGAGCGGCAGTTTAGTATCGGTTCTGCCGCTTCATCATACTTTTGAGGCGACGGCGGGTTTTCTTTTTCCGCTATATACCGGCTGCAGTATTACCTATGCTCGTTCGTTGATGTCCAAGATGCTGCTTGAGGATATCAAGAATACCGGAACTAATCTGATGGTTGGCGTGCCGCTGCTTTATGAGAAGATGTATGCGGGTATCAAGCGGAAATTGGAGAAACTGCCTTTCACTAAGAAAACAATGGTGGGTTTGTTTTTCAAGGCTTCCAAAGGCGCATGTGCCTTAGGTAAAATGGATTTGGGTAAGACGCTTTTCAAGGGATTGCGGGAGAAGGCTGGTTTGAATTCCATTTACTATTTTGTTTCGGGTGGAGCGGCTTTACCGCCTTATATCACGGAATTCTTCAATCTGTTGGGTATTACGCTTTTTCAAGGTTATGGGTTGACGGAGACATCGCCGGTATTGACGGTTAGTCCGCCTCACGCAATTAAGTATGAATCGATAGGTCTGCCCTTACCCGGGGTGGAATTGAAGATTATTAACCCGGATAGTTTAGGCGTGGGTGAAATCGCGGCGAAAGGACCGAATGTATTCAAAGAGTATTATAAGAATGAAACGGCGACCAGGGAAGCTTTCCAGGGAGAATGGTTCCTCACCGGTGATTTGGGTTGGATTGATAAAGAAGGATATGCCTATGTTACCGGGCGGAAGAAGAACTTGCTGGTAACCGGCGGGGGCAAGAATGTCTATCCTGAGGAATTGGAAGCGCTGTTGAATCAGCAGCCGCATATCCTGGAATCGTTAGTATTGGGCGTGCCCAAACCGGGCGGTATGGGGGATGAGGTCGAGGCGCTCATCGTGCCTGATTACGAAGTACTTGATAAGGAAGCCGAAGAGCAAGAGATTCAATGGACGCCGGAAGCCATTGAAGCGGTTATCAAGAAGGAAGTTGCGGATATGTGTTCGCAGGTGGCTGAATATAAAAGGATTAGGAAATTCAGCATCCATCCGGAGGAATTCGTTAAAACTTCTACCAAGAAGATTAAAAGGTATTTGTACCAGCAGAAGTATTTGGATGTGAACGGTCAAAAGAAAAAGAAATAAGGTAACTGTATAGTTCTTGGAGAATGGTGTATTATTCATAGGCTATTAATGATTCTGTTGATTTAGTAATATAACGGTATTTCAAGATTTTCCGCAGTTATAATCTAATATTTTCAAAATATTCGATTTTTCACGACATAGACC
>JABMRZ010000304.1 GCA_013202315.1 Candidatus Tariuqbacter arcticus
ATTCGTGGTTAATTAGGCCGCTGTACAGCGGATTACCCATACGATTTAGCGGAGAACTAAATTAATCTTAATTCCACTTTCAAGTTTAATAAAAATGAAAAACGGGAGGATAAATGGAAGACAAAATCCCTTATCCTGAAAGATTTCAAGATGTAAGCGATAATATTTACGAGGCGGTGATGATTGTTGCCAAGCGCGCCCGTAAAATCGCCGCCAACCAGAAAATCGAAATCGAAAGGAATATGAATGTGGTGGAACCGGAGGAGGAAACCGATGAAGAATCAGAAGTCAGTAAAGTCTATCTAAGTTTTAAAAAGCCAACTATAATCGCTATCAGTGAGTTGGAAAAACAGGAATTGGAATATAATTATAAAGGTAAGTCCTCCAGTTGATACAATAGAGACGCGGTTTCGGAATTTTGTTCTTTACTGGAATCTCGACAAATAGTAAGAAGGAACCCTGCAATAATCCCAGAACAGGTGAAATTAATGAACGCGTTTAAAAACTGCCGAATACTACTCGGGGTTACGGGGGGTATCGCCGCATATAAATCCCCGGAGATAGTCCGCATAATCGTTAAAAACGGCGGGCAAGTGAAGGTGATTTTGACGGCAGCCGGTGAAAAATTCATCACCCGCACGACTTTAGAGACAGTTTCTGGGAACCGAGTGGGATTGGATTTATTTCCGGTAGACGGGAATTATGACCCGGTGCATATCAACTATGCCCGATGGTGCGATGCCATGCTGATTGCGCCGGCGACCGCTAATATCATCGCCAAAGCCGCTCGCGGCATTGCAGACGACCTAATGAGTTCGGTCCTGCTGGCGGTTGAGAAGCCGATATTTATAGCTCCGGCGATGAATTCATCGATGTACCGGCATCCGGCTGTGATTGAGAATTTAGAAATTCTCCGGTCGCGAGGCGTTCAAATAATGGAACCTGAAATTGGACCGTTAGCTTCCCGTATGGAAGGGAACGATATCGGCAGGATGCCGGAACCCGCTCAAATTGTCGAATGGATGGGCTTTCATCTTGAAGAACCCCATCCCGATTTGGAAGGTTATCGAGTGCTGATCACCGCCGGTCCCACCAGGGAGGCGATCGATCCAATCCGCTACATCACCAATCGATCCAGCGGGAAAATGGGAATCGCATTAGCGGCTGAAGCGGCTCACAGAGGGGCGGAAGTTGTGTTGGTACACGGCAGAGTTGATGCAAATATCCCCAAAAATGTGACCGCTGTTCCTGTCACTACGGCGGAAGAAATGCTGAATGTAGTGAAAAAAGAATATCCGCACTGCAGGATTGCGGTGATGGCTGCAGCCGTGGCGGATTTCAAACCGATGGCGCAAAATATCGCTAAAGTCAAAAAGAGCGAACGATTGACACTTGAACTGGTGCAGAATCCCGACATTTTAAAATGGATGGGTGAAAACCGAAAGAGGCAGTTCTTAGTGGGGTTTGCGCTGGAAGATGATGAAAATATGCAGGAAGCGCGGCGAAAACTCAAAGAAAAAAATGCCAATCTAATAGTATTAAATACAATTGAAGCCATCGATTCAGAAGATAACCGGATTATCTTGCTAAGTTCGCAATCGGAAGAGAAATTCCCAATGGTGAGTAAGCGTGCCGCCGCCAGATCGATTTTCAACCGAATTACGACGGAAATCGGTCGAGGTTCGAATTGAGCGGCGATGAGATATGGAAAGGTCTGTCCGCCTATTTGGAAGCGCGGCGTGAAATAGAAGGGGGGCTTTTCATCGATGATGACACGCTGGAAACGCTGAAAACCGTCCCAGCTGAGAGATATTTATCATTTGAGTCTTTGGAAGAATTCGAACGCCGGATTAGCGGCTGCCGGAAGTGCAGCCTTCACAAGACGAGGACTAATTTCGTGTTCGGAGCCGGCGACCCTCATACAGGATTGGTCTTTGTAGGGGAAGCGCCGGGACAGGAAGAAGATTTGCAGGGAAAACCTTTTGTGGGGCGTTCAGGGAAGCTCTTGGATGAAGTTCTCGCATCATTTGGCTGTTCGAGAAAAGAATTCTTTATCTGTAATATATTGAAATGCCGCCCCCCTGAAAACCGCAAGCCTCTGCCCGATGAAATCACCCTGTGCGAGCCGTATTTATGGCAGCAGCTGGAATTGATAAAGCCCAAGCTGATTGTATCTTTAGGGGGAGTCGCCGCTAATGTGATGTTGAAAACTAATATAGCGGTGTATAAATTAAGGCAGCAGGTTTATAATTTTCGTGGTATGCCGCTGTTGGTCACCTATCATCCAAGCTGGGTGATACGAAACCTACCCAAGAACCGGCCTGTCTTCGTGGATGATATGAAAAAAATATTGGATTATTACCTTAGTCTGATATAAGAGATAAGAGATTTGATATGTTGCGGGTTTTATAGCATTTCCCGAAGAGTCTGTTGCCGAAACAGAAAAATTCGCCTCTAATCGTGGTGTCGGGTCTCGGCACCCGACACCAAATAACTGTTATTATTATATATG
>JABMRZ010000305.1 GCA_013202315.1 Candidatus Tariuqbacter arcticus
AGTCCGCGAGCCGATTATTTTCATGCGAAGTTGTGAGAGGGTTCGCGAAAGAGACCCTCTAATGAGGGTTTATCTTAATAGACTACCACAACCGTTTCCGAATCTACGATTCTCACCGATATTTCTTTATGCGAACTCAAGTTTATCACCGGAATCATTTCGCCGATTCCGCCCGACTTGCGAGCCCGCCCCTTAGCGGTGATTAAGAAATTCTCCCTTTGCAGGGTGATAGTAACAACATCCCCCCTGTGAACGGCGGGTATCGGTTCCATCTGATTATAAGTCAGAACGCTTCCTCTCCAAATAAACCTGCTCGCCCGCTGACCGGTGAGGTTGTTCAAACTGGTGATTGGGGACTGGCGCAGCCTGGTAGTTTCCCTCTTCTCCATAGTGAAATCCCCCGGTAAAAGCGCTTGACTCTTGTTTAAATTCTTTCTCGCCACCAATACCCGGCAGTATGTGCGAACCGTCAATGACACCGGATATTTCTTGACCACACGCCCGTCAACGAAAGCTCCTACCACCACCACCACATTCCCCCGATATCTTTGTGCAGGGGAAGTAATAACCTTCAAGACGGCGCCTGTTGAATGCGAATCATTCAATTCAGGTAAATGCCTGAATTTTATATCGCAAGTTTCACTTTGTCTGGCATAATAAGATTCTATGAAATCCGCCGCCGCATCCGCCAAAGGATTCCCTAAAGCGGCTTTGTCGGAATTCGATATGACCGTATCGAGAGAACCTCTGATTTGCACCTTCGCCTGGTCGACACCAACCGCCTTTATTCTCATTTTAATGTTAAATCGGTTGATTTTCACCGTTTCACCGGGCGCGGGCGCTTCATATAAATATATGGAATTCAGTTTGGCAACCAGCAGCTTGTCGATTCCAAAAATATCGGCTATCTGCCCCAAATGAATATCCCCGCCATCACAGCGGACATAATCGAGCATAACAATCGTGGCATCAGCCGATAATCCAGTCGAAGCCAGACTTAAAACTAATAATATTTTCAAAATTAACTTCATTTTGTAAAACCCCTCGGCTGTTGACCCAATCAAATGTCCGGTGAGTAATTGACTTATACAGTCTTTCTTCACCAATGACCAATGAGTGATGAAAATATGTTAACGCTTGATGTTATTCGCCATCTGCAGCATTTCTTCAGAGGTGCGGATCGCCTTGGAATTCAATTCATAGGCTCTCTGCGCCACAATCATATTCACCATCTCCTCCACCACCTTCACATTGGAGCCTTCCAGAAAACCCTGATTCACCTGCCCGAATCCTTCGGTGCCTGGGGTGCCGAGTATCGGCTCTCCCGAAGCTTCGGTGGGAAAGAAGAGGTTCTGTCCGATATTCTTCAACCCCCCCGGGTTGATGAACTTCGCCAATTCAATCTGCCCAACCTCCTGCGGCTCCACCGAACCCACCACCAACACCGAAACCATCCCGTCATTGGAAAGATTGATTGATGTCGTATCAAGCGGAATGGTCAATTCAGGTTCAAGGTAGAATCCATCCGAGGTCACGATAGCGCCCTCGTTATTCAACTTGAATGTGCCATCGCGGGAATATGAGACAGTTCCGTCAGGCATATTAATCTGAAAAAAACCCCGTCCCAAAATTGCCACATCCAATGGATTTTCCGTCGACCTCGGCGGACCCTGGGAAAAGTTCTTCTGCACCGACACCGGACGGACCCCATGTCCAACCTGCAATTCGGTGGGAACCACCACTCCCGCTGAGCCGGAAGTCCCCGCCGCCCGCAATGTCTGATAAATGAGATCCTGAAACTCCACCACAGCTTTCTTATAGCCGGTGGTGTTCACATTCGCTAAATTGTTGGCTATGGTGTCCACCGAAAGCTGCTGGGCATACATCCCGGATGCGGCGCTGAAAAGCGCTCTTATCATGATGCTTTCCTTTATTTATTGATTTTTAATTCTATCGTTCTGAATCCACCAACCGTTCACCGCTCACCGTTCACCGCTCACCGTTCACCGAACACCTTAAACCGGTCTGGCGATATCGTTCACCGCTCTCCGCAGTGTGTCATCTTGAGCGGTCAGAATCCTGCTGTCCGCTTCGTAATTGCGAAAATATATGATCATATTCATCATTTCCTGCACCGGCACTACATTTGACCTCTCTAAAAAACCGTGTTTGATTTTATAGTCCTTCCCAGGCATACCGCGCACATTTTCATCCATCGGAATGAACAGACTATTCAAACCTCTCTTCAGGTCGGTGGGTTCGGCGAAATCGACGATTTTCAATTTCCCCACTCGTTCACCGTCTATGCTGATCTCTCCGTTTTCCATAACGAATATACCCCCTTCATATAGTTTAATGGAACGGTTGTTCTCACCTAATACCGGCATACCATCCGATGTGACCAATCGGTAATTCTTGTCAAGCATAAAATTGCCGTTCCGCGTGTATAACTCTCTCTGAGGAGTATCAATACAGAAAAAACCATCACCCAATATCGCTACATCCAGCACATTA
The DNA here is from genome assembly GCA_013202315.1 of Candidatus Tariuqbacter arcticus. GTDB lineage: Bacteria > Electryoneota > Tariuqbacteria > Tariuqbacterales > Tariuqbacteraceae > Tariuqbacter > Tariuqbacter arcticus. The sequence continues at coordinate 2,515 of JABMRZ010000305.1, forward strand.
TCGGTCTGTTCCATTAAACCCTGAGAAAAATCTGTATGAATTTCCTCAACATCCGAAATACGCTGATTCTTATTGCTGTTGGCTTCCGCCGCTGTCGAAGCATCGATGAACGATTTTAAGAAGGCGCGACTCGCTTTATAACCAGTGGTCGTTATATTGGCAATATTGGTCGCAGCTACCGAATGGTGAAGCTCTCGAGGAAGCATCCCCGACATCGAACTCCAAATCCCCTTTATCATAATTCTCCCTACTATTTCTATCAGATTAAGTTTTAAATGATTTCTTCAATCTCTATAACATTAAATAGCAATATCTATACCCAAACGCATCATCATTATTCATAATTAATTAACTTCCTCATTCATCGGTAATTTTTACCTATTCAATCCCATTTACTTTAAAGCGAAAAAACGCACTTGATACTTGATGCTTACTTCAATTCATCTGAAAACACCGAAGATACATTCTTCACAAAATCTTCGACCGCCAGGCTTCGCATTCTTTCCAACTGAACCGTGTCAAGTTGATAAGTTGCGAGTTTCCCGCTCGTTGGAAACAGCACCGTGCCGCGCAATTTCGAAGCCTTCCCAGTCACTCTACCGCCGAAAATCCGTTTCTTGGTTTTGGTGTCCACCACCCAAACATCGGCGTTGATATAAGCTACTGTTTTGGGAAATCCTATTAGAAACGGTATCGTCAAACCCTGACCATGGCTGTAGCCAAAACCGCTGTATCGTGCGAATACCAGCAAATCCGCTTCGCTCCCCTCCGTCAAATTCATAACCTTTTTTCTATCCAGGCCCTCGACTTCCTTGGTCAACTCGCCGGGTGGATCAATAATTTCAATATCGTCCAGCGAGCCCAAATTCCGGCGAATCAGCTCTTCGACATCTTCCCCTACAAAACCCTCCGCTTCGTCTATAAACTCGAACACCGTAATCTTTTTATATCGGCGCTTTGAATCTAATATTCCTGAAGTTACCCCCGGAAATGTCTTCCTGGAAGTGAGAGAAGCTCCCACAACCAGCCTTAGCGGTCGGTCTTCTCGCAATTTCGACTCAAACCCCATTCTAAATCCAAGCCCCACATAGGGCAAGCGCGTTTCCACGCCTACATAAACATAAGATTTTGTAGTCTGGTCAGACGGTTGAGTTGAAGTGAATTCACTCGATACCATCAAATACCTCTTTAAAATACTCACCTGTGTCCCAAATCCATAGAACAAATCGCTGACCAAACCCGACTCGGTCGATAAGTAGCCCATATTTCCGGTCAAGCTGATTTTTTCTCCCCCAACCTGAAGCAGGAACCTCCCCCCATATCCGAATTCATCATAAGAAAACGGAGGCATTCCGGCAATCTCTTTCTGATAGCCGGTGGGAAGCATTATCGAACCCTGAAGTCCCCATTTTACCGGCTGCTTGAAAGACCGCGCCCCAAAATACTTTAAAGTAAAAAGGGCGTCGCCGACGCCATACTTGTTATTAATGCCGCTCGTCATACGCATATACGGTAAATACAAAGCGATATCGAAACCGGGAAAAACGCCGTAAGCCATATTGAACCGCAAATCGAAAGCCGAAGTGTCAACTTCCAACTTCAGGAATTGCGCCCGCACATCGATATCGAATCCGCCTGCTCCCAATGGCTCCGGCAGACTTAAGCGGTGTATCGAAGCCCCTCCCCGATAGTCGCACCCGCCGCTAACTTGCCCATACAATGATGGAACAATGAGCAGCGCCAGACATACTAATGCTATCCTTTGCCATTTAATCATCTGTATTCCCTATACCCTTAACTTAAAGGTTGGAGATTACTAATGTCCGACAACACTTCTCCTTCAAACTAAAAAGCAATCTATATGCCAGAATTATCTGACTATAATTTATAAGGATATAAATTGAAAATGATGGGAAGATTTTGCCGGTGGGTAAATATTAACACGGATGATCTCGAACTGAACACAAAAAAAACGGCTTGAATAAGCCGCTTACAGTTGGACTGACTTCCAGCCCGTAGTTTTCATCTGCATCATTCAGTATGCAGTATTAAATATCCATCATTTTAGTAATATCATCTTCTTAACCGCGCTGTATCCCCCCGCCTTAATCCTGTAGAAATATATTCCGCTCGATAAAGCCTGACCATCCTGATTACCGCCATCCCACTCAATCCGATGATAACCAGCTTCCAGATAGTCATTAATCAGCGAACAGACCAGTTGACCGTTTATATTGAATACCTTAAGCCTTACCTCGGTTGAATACGGCAGTTCAAATTCTATGATGGTTTCAGGATTGAATGGATTGGGGTAATTCTGACACAATCTGAAAGCTTCAGGCAGTCCACCTTCAGCGAAAATGAAACGACCTTTATCTATCGATTCACCCCGGCTGTCCCTGAATTCATACCCGATGTCGAAAATCCCCTCCGCTTCATCGCCTATAATGAATGTGGCTTTCGCCAATTCACCGCTGCCGCTGACCGACGGTTGAACCAAGCTTAACCGCGAAATGTATATTTCCAACATACCTTCGCCCTCATTCGTTGCAAAAATGATCTCAGCGCCGCTATTCAAGAACCCGCCTTCCTCCACCGCAAGCAAATCGTATTGTGATTGATTATATTCGATAACAAGCTTGGCGCTCATTAAATCAACAACTTCCTTAATCTCGACTGATAGTATATACTCATCGCCCGTCCGATCAGCCTGGGTGCCAATTAATGAAGGATTATTCGCCCAGGCGATTCCACATAATCCCGTTCCGGTAGAATCCTGCCCTAAATACCAGCTGAACATCTGGGTGAAAGCCGCCAAATCATATACATCCCATTTCCCATCGGGATCAGCCGCCAAATCCGGTGCCGAACCAGTCGCAGGTCCCAAATCGGCGATTGGATCGCGCGCCCCGCCCGAACCATTCCAACCCATAGTGAACACCACCAAATCATCGAAACCGATCTCCCCATCGGGACTCGGAACCATATTGGGTACTGTCCCACTCGTACTATCGGAACGAGCGATGTCGCCAAGATACGCCGTCCGAATATCAAGGCTCCTCAAACTCGGAGATGAAACCGCATATCCCCCAATATCGGTCATTCCTCCGCTTGACAAAGTGAATGTCGAATAGTCGAAGCGGCAAGTGTCGCTGATAGCTTCAGAATCCGCTAAAACTGTAGCGATGGCGGCTATATGATGCCCGCTTTCTGTCAAACCAGCATAGGAACCAAGGACCGAAGCGCTAATATCGAATGTCCCCGCTTCATTATCCCATCCCCCCGCGAATACCGTCCCGCTGTTCTGAATCGACTGCCAAGCCGGACCTTCCTCAATCGAGACTATCTCCAATACACCGGCGGGAAATGTCCCGCTGAAATCAACCGAAACTATGCTGTCCGGATAATCTATCGTGAATTGGACTTCCCTCTCAGCCCCGTTCTGAAGGTACAGATACCTGTCGCCATCCGAAGCATCGAAGGCGGAAAGCCCCTGCGATAAATAGGAATCGATTATCAACTCCTCACCGCCTTCAGAATTGTCCTCCGTAATCTTTGTCCCGGCAGAATTGAATAGACGAGCGTAAAGATAATAGCTTCCATCAACAGGCGTTCCGGTGGGTGACAACGAAAATACCCATAAAAATTCCGACGAATCGGGTGAAACCGGAATATCCGAACAAAGGATAGGATTAACAGCTTCCAATGAATCGCTGTAATAGAGTTGAATATATGAACCTGCGGGCGCATTATGAGCGAAGCTGGAACCCATCGCTTCAAACGCGTAAGAGCCTTCGGGCGGATAGCCCGCCGCAGCAATATTACTGTAATCTACATCCAAACTGGGCGGCAAACCCTCTGTAAATTTTTGCACATACCCGCGCTGAGAATCCACAACATACACATCCAAGTCTTCACCATTGTTCACCAGCGAAACCCCAACGGGATTGCTGAAATATCCCAATTGCGTCCCCGAAGCGCCGATTATACTGCAGTAAATGGGAGCGTCATTACCCCCATCACCCGTCGGTTCAGCCGCAGCGTCCCGATAAACAACAACCCTATCGTTCCCCGTATCGCAATTGAAAAGATAAACCTTCATATCACCATCTATCCCGACCGCCAAATCGGTTGGAGCATTTAGAGTATCCGAAACCGAAGAAGCATAACCCCAGGAAGTGACCCAGACCATCGAAGCGGGATTGACACTCGAACCGGGATAAAACTCCAGCTTGACCAATCGATTATTTCCCGTATCCGCCACATATACATCATACCATCCTTGAGTTGTATTATACCGCGCCGCAATTCCCGCCGGCGAATTGAATTGCTCCTCATCTATTCCAGTCGAACCATAATCGATTACATCGATACTCTCATTATAAACCGCCAGCGCCGTATCACCGGCATTAGGAACCGCCCCGAACACACCATCTCCCAACATAATAACCTGCGTATCATAGTCATATATGTAATGATTACTTCCCGAAGTCGAACTTGAAAAATCGTCCACTCTTTCCCATTCCGTATAGCTTGTATCTTTAGTGAAAAATTTGAAACTGTTCTCTTCAGCCCGGCAGGCGGAAACGAAGGATTTCGAGGAGGTAATACCATCCGAAATCCAGTAACAATCGGTGCGCTCGCTCCCGGCGAAGAAATCGCTGTCGGTGCCATTCGTCGCCGCTTCACCGTTGTCAGCCCCCTTGATGACCTTAATACGGTCATTGCCGGTATCACATACGAAGATGTAATCGTTGATTTTCGCTTGGTGGCCGGCGTCATAGGAAATAACCGCTGTATCTGAATCGGTGAAAAACGAATCGGCGTCAATTTTCACGCATATACCGGGGATTGCAAATGTGCTGTCTCTAATTCCCGCAGGCTGCCAAATATCCAATTGAGTGCCGGTGGTGTAGTCTATGATGATTAACTTTGCGCCATCTAAGGTGTCTTCCACTGAATTTATTTCTTCAATAATGATATAAAAAGTATGATTCGTCACCAATGCGTTATTCAAAATTAAAACTGTATCAATCTGGGGCGAGCCGGGGTCGAAATTAATTAGTCCATCGCCTTCCGAACATTCAAAAAGACCATTCACACCGCTTTCCGCCGCCGCTGCATCCCTCGGATTGAAAAGCGGTCCATCATAAGTCGAGGCCCATTCTAATGTTGAAGCGTCATCTTCCACCTGATAAGTGAACAATTTATCCGTGGAATCGCCTTCATCAAGCACATAAAGGTCTATCACATCCCCGTCAGGGTCGGTGTTCATATTGACTGCGATTGATGTTAGGTGTTCGAAGCTTAAAGGACGATTCACAGTATTGGGGACCAATTCGGTTATGCTGAACGCTTGAACTGCGACAGCCCCTCCCGCCGGATTCGCCGAAGCTTTTGAATAATCGATATCCCCCACTCCTGGCGCGGGGTCGGAAGAATAAGCGTATTCAATTTCGGGATTATCTCCATCTTCCAGGCTATTAGCGGGCAGGATGGCTTCTCCGGTTGAATAATTCATAGAATATACATAGTCATCAGCCGAATATCCCGCTATATCGTCCACTCTTGTGTATACAATTCCTCCAACAGTAATTTTTTCAGAACCTGGAACTAAATTGTCCTCGCTCGCCTCAATTTCGGCTGTATAATATTCCCCGGCTCCGGGAGGATTACTGAATACGCTTATGGTTTCCACCATTTTTGAGATGTCGGTCTCGAAAAACTGAATCCGGCTGTTGAAAGCATCCACGACCAAAGATATATAATTCGTCCCATCATACCATACTGCAACAGCGCTGGGATTCAGGAAAGGACTATCCACCACCGGGTCATCGACTTTCAATTGGCCATATTCCCCCGTCCCATTGACCACATGATAATGCGGACCGTTCCATTCCGCCACCGGTTCATAACTCGGTTCCTGCGCAAACAAGCAGACCGAAAATACGAGTATAGTTAAAACTACCAGCATTGAAAGCCTTTTAAAATTGCTATATTTCCTTCTGTGTTAGTGTTAAATAATCACTGAACCACAATCTCACCGTCAAAAGCGCTGCCGTTCAAATCCTGAAAATATACATCCAGGAAAACTAATGAATCAAGCGGAAAAGATACATTGCTTGTACCGGCTGACACCGCCTGAAATTTAACATAGGTTAAAACCCCGCCGCCGTCAGCGTCAGTGCCAATTAGTGTATCACCAAGGAAAATGACCGGCCAGGACACCGCATTGTAGACCGATCCCGCGGTCGTATCGATATCGAATTGAAACTGCCCCACATTCGTATAGGGCGCAAAGGGACCTTTCAATAAATCCAATACCGTTAATATATCAACATCATAATGAATTCTATATTCCAACCCCTGCAGATTAACCGCGTCTTCAACCCTCACCGGATATTGGAATACCGCTCCAACGGATACTACAGTATCAAGGAGAGATATATTCACATTCGCAACAGTGATGAAACTCGTATCCATAGAACACCCTTGGTAGCCTGAGCCGTTCTCCGAAACCGCCTGTATATGATACTCTGTTTCCTGAATTAAACCTGTGACAGTGACCGAATGCGATAAAACTAAAGAATCGTCCATAACGGAATCGCTGTAGGCGGTGGAGGTCCCGTACAACAACTTTGAATCAGCGGGTTCATCGGTAAGCCAATTAATCATAGCTTCTGTGCGAGAAGGCGTTATATCGACACTAATCGTATTGAATTCACCAGGCTGAACCGCCCCCGAACCGCCGCAGCCATAAATGACTACCGCAAGAAACGATAACATACTCATTATTTTCAAACACTTCATATCAATGCGCTACCCGTTTTGAGATTGAGTTTCACGATATTCATCATTCATTCGATATATATAAGCCAATATTTCCGCCACCACCTGATACAATTCCTTGGGGATGAACTGGTTTATCTCCAACTTCATCAGCGCTTCAATCAGCTCAGGATCCTCCTTAATCGGTATATTATGCTCTCGAGCCAATTCGAGTATTCTTTCCGCTATTAACCCCTTTCCCTTCGCCACCAGCTTCGGAGCGGGGTCTTCATTCCGCTTATATCGCAATGCCGCCGCATAAAGCCGTTTTTTTTCTCCTTCAGATGTTCTCTTCTGCGCCATTCTAAACCCTCATCCCCCCTCGCTTATTCGCCTAAAACACAAAACCTCACGAATGCATAATACAACATATTCTTATTATTAATCTCGCTGTCTCTGTAGTAATGTATTATCCAAATGTATCATATAGCCATTCTTGATAAGAATGGCGGATTACTATTGTCATTCCGGGCTTGACCCAAAATCCATTTATTTGTTATACAAAGACTTAGTAATTATGCTAATACGACAAAATTTTCAAGAATCACTATACTACCAAGTTTAAAGAAGAGTCTCCATCTACTATATCGACCGAAAATTGCTCTGCATTATCGAGCTCTTCAAGTTCGCTCATACCCATCGCCGAAATCCCTCGCACCGTGTACCCCAAATCTTCTAACCCGCCTTGCAGATTCCCCAGGCTGTTTTGCACGAAGTCTATCACTTCTTTTTTTTCGCAGTAGAAATTGAGCGTCAGGAATCCGCCTCTGATATCAGCCAGCGCCGATACTTTCCCCAAGAATCTGGTATCCAGACTTACGCGGATTGAAGCGTTATTCTTATCCAATTGTTGTGTGCCCCTCCCATGCGATTGAAAATGTAAATCCACCCGCTCCCAATTCCCCTGATAATAAACCGGAATCTGCAGCTGATACTCATCTTTAGCGCCGGAATGACTCTCCGGAATATTCCGCAGCTGCATCGATTCAAGCTCGGACAATCCCCGCTTCGCCAACTCCGAAGCTTCAGGGACATTTTTTTCCAGCGCCAGCAGCAGCCACTTCAAATTCACCTTTCGGGGAATTCTTCTTCCCATCAGCAGCGCCTTGAGCTCGCTTTCGTGCGCCAACCCTAAAAGCAGGACTATCGCCGGCAGATTGCGAACCGCCATTTGAGGATCGAACTTCATCGGCAGACTCCTTATGAACCTCGCTAACTCCTCCGGCATACTGCTTCGGTTATCCATCATCAGCCCCTGCAGTTTAGCCATCAAACCGGCTAAATCGAAATCCCCTTTCAGCGCCGCCAACGCGCTCCTCACATTTTCCAAGGTGGCTGGCAATTCCAATTTCTCCAGCCTCACCGCCGCCCGAACCAGTTCATCGATGCTCGCCTGCAAATTACGGTTCCGGGAAAACTGCCTTACTATACCGTTTATTCGCTCGAACACCCCTTTTTCCATCGGGAGCTTAGCGGTAATCATCTCCGACACAAGCTTCTTTTCATCTCCTTTAGCGCCCCACTCTTCAGCGAACCTATCCGAATGTTCAAGTGAATTCAAAATCTTCAAGACTAATTTCGGCTCCTTGGACTGAATCTTGGCTTTGAACTTATCCCCTTTCTTCAGAGGAATATCCGATTGAGCGATGAGATGCAGCCCCCGCATACTGACCAGATACTGATTCTGCCCATAAGCCTGAACAATCCGGCCGCTGAGAGTCGCTCCCGCCTTCAATCCAGCCTTGAAATTATTGATGCGCACCGGATCGACATCGAATTGAATCCTGGGTATTTTGGGAATCCCATTCATTTTCAACGCAACTTTATAGAAATCTTCCGATATTCTCCGTGTTTTCCGTGTCTTCTGTGTTATTCTGTGTTACTACTTCGATACATCTTCGCTTCTGCTGCGAAAATCCAAAATGAACTTCACTTCCTCCTGACCCATATTCAGCATCTTGGCAATCTCCGCGATGGTATAATTCTGCTGCGCGAGTTTATAAATCATCTGTTGTCTTTCATCATCGAGAATATCATCGGACTTAGCTGGTTCAGGTTCCGGTATATCTTCCTTCGCATCCGCGACAGCGTCTTCACCGCTGTCATATGGCATCTCTTCACTCAGCTGCACACTTTCCGAAACCAGTTCCACCGGTTCATCCGGAATTGTGGCAGCGAGTTCAGGTATTTCCCGCATCGGTTCTACAGAAGTCTCCTCGTCAAATTCCTCTCCCAAAACAGAAGCAATCATTCTATTCAGCCGCCAATTGGTGATCAAGCGAATTATTAACACCAAAGCCCCTATTCCAAAAACCAATAAAATCAAGTTCCAGGGAAGTCTGGGGAATTTACTAAAATCTATGGGTGGAGGATTATCGCTTATTTTCGCATAATCCTCATCCAGCATCGATTCCAAAACAGAAATCTGCTCCTTCATAGCGTTGTAATCATAATTGGAATCGACCCTGATAACTTCCAGAATCTGATACCACACTGTCTCCGCTCGTTTGGATCTGCCGCTGAGTTGATAAAGCAAACCCAGTTTAATCTTCGGTTCAATCCAGGATGGCGCTTCATTGATAATCCCCACCAATTCATGGATCGCCGCCTCACGCTGGTTCAATTCCTCATACATCAGCGCCATCTGATATCGAGCCGCTTTTCCGCGGTTCGGAATCGCCGCTCGAAATTCTTCCAGCGCTTCTTCATAATCCCCTTTCTCTCTTAAGGCTATTCCGCGTGAATAATGTTCTTTCGGCAAATCATCTTCAACTTGATGTTCTTGTGCGGGGGGTGTTTCGGCGGAATGGGTGGGTTGGTGTTGGATATCTTTTGAAACCGGCTCCGTCGGTTTGCCCGCAAGGTGTGCAAAATCCATCACAAGCTGAAAAGGACGCCGGTTGCGATAAACTCGCAATTCATAATTCTTATTAACCTCAATTAAAATCCTCGCTCCGGCTTTATCATAGCTTATTCGCTTCACAAATTCGTTCTTCAATCTGTCCAATTCACTTCCATGGATGGATATACCGGTGCCTTCAGGAAATTCGATTGATATCAAAGTCCCATCCTGTTTCACATTGAAGGATACTTCTTGATCGCAGGTCAATACTAATAAAGTGTACCCTCTATGAGTCCCCAGCTGTAAATCGTTAATATCAGCGCCGAAAACTATCCCGAAACAGAATAAGAATTGAGATAAGAGTAAGTATATACAACTATGTCTGATACTCAACAATTCAATACATCCCGTTTATATTTTGAAAATCAACAAACAGTGAATCCTGAACCGACATTTTTCCATTGATACTGAATGCTTGATACTTGGCACTTGATACTTAACACTTGATACTTGGCACTTGATACTTGGCACCTGATACTTGCCACTTGGTACTTGCCATTTGTCATTTGGCACTTGGCACTTGACACTTGGCACTTGACACTTGGCACTTGATACTTGGCACTTGATACTTGGCACTTGACACTTGATAATTGACACTTGATACTTGACACTTACTCAGA
>JABMRZ010000306.1 GCA_013202315.1 Candidatus Tariuqbacter arcticus
ACAGACTGTTTCGCGGGAATGTCATTCGTGGCTGTTTCAGAATGAAAAACGTGATCCTGTAATGTAGACTATTTTCAGTTCTCATTAATAATAATAACAATTAACAAGGGATTGTATGAAGCCTTTTAATGGAGGACACTCAATTGAAAGCACTTGGCCGCCAGATTATGGTGGAATTCTTTGATTGTGATCGTGAACTTCTGAACGATGAGCGTTTCATCGGCGAGGTGATGAAGGAAGCTGCAGTACGATGCGGCGCCACCATTGTGGAAACGGTATTCCATACTTTCAACCCTCACGGCATCAGCGGGGTGGTGCTAATCGCTGAATCGCATCTGACGATTCACACCTGGCCCGAATACGGCTATGCTGCGGTTGATTTGTTCACCTGCGGCGAGGAAATCAACCCGGAAATCGCCTTCGATTTCCTGGAAGAAGAACTCAAGGCGGGCTCCTATTCCGTGGTCGAAATGCTCAGAGGGTTGATCAAGGTCAAAGATGGGAAGCTTTTGCACAAGCCCGAGACAGTCGGTTGACTTACAATTATCCGGAAGTATCCGGTTGAGGATTCGGGAAGTCCGTTTTACAATTTGTGCGAAAGGCATCTTAGTTGTGAGGTTGTGGAGACCGATTTGGTCTTTGCCTGTAATTAGTCGATGAGATGATTATGATAGATGAACCACCTGAATATTATTTCCTTGCGGTAGGGGCGTCGGAAGGGTTGACCCCGCTGAACGCCTTCGACGGCGCATTAGTCGCGGCGGGGATCGGTCAGTTCAATTTGGTGAAGGTCACCAGCATAGTGCCTCCTAATGCGGAGCAGGCTGATTCTATTCCACTGAAGCCGGGAACGGTGGTGCCTTCAGCGTTTGCGGCTATCCATTCGGTCACTCCGGATGAGATAATCACCGCCGCCGTATCGGTCGCCATTCCCCAGAATGGAAATCAACATGGTTTGATAATGGAATATTCCGCCCGCGGTCACAAAAGCGAAGTTGAAGAAATCGTCCGCAATATGGCGGAAGAAGGAATGAAATTACGAGGCTTTCAAATCAAATCCCTGAAAAGCCTTGCGATAGAGCATAAGGTCGAGCGAATCGGGTGCGTGATAGCGGCGGTTCTTTTATGGTGATTATTCATTTTAAGTATCAAGTGTCAAGTGCCAAGTATCAGTGGTTAATATTAATTATTTGTTTGGTAGTGACTTAGATTCACTGGAAATTATGGACATGATGGATATGTGATTGAGTCTATTTCCATAATTTCAATCATTTCCAGTGAATTCTTCTCTTCTGTAGTTCAGAGAGTTAAAGTATTACTTTATATCTATTTCTTGAAATCGAACGGTAGAAAATGGGGATTTCAAATATTTGATAAAAGGAGGATATCAACTGGAGAGTATAACTCAGCCAATCGAACCACTCAGGGTTAAGAAGAAGCATCCTACGGGATTAACGGTTCTTTTCCTCACCGAGATGTGGGAGCGTTTCAGTTTTTACTGTATGCTTTCTATTCTTTCACTCTATATGAACGAAAATCTCGCTGGAGGCGGATTAGGGTTCTCTATTGATAAGACCAGTGATATATATTCCTGGTATATTTCAATAGTATATTTCACGCCGTTCATAGGGGGGATAATCGCCGACAGGATTTTCGGCATTCGCAAGACCATCATTATCGGCGGTTTGTTTATGATGGCAGGTCATTTTCTGCTGGCGTTCAGACCGCTGCCATTCTTTTTCAGCGCTTTGTGTTGTTTGATTATCGGTAATGGTTGTTTTAAGCCCAATATTTCGGTGATGCTGGGAAACCTATACCGTGAAATCCCTGAAAAGAAAGATGACGCTTATAATATTTTCTATATGGGCATCAACTTAGGCGCTTTTTTTTCGCCGTTGGTAGCCGCTTCTCTGCGCAGTCTGCATCCGATTCACGGCTGGCATTATGCCTTTGCGGCTGCGGGTGTTGGGATGATAATATCTTTAGTCACTTTCCTGATGTTCCAACGACATGTGCTGGAGGGGGAGAATATTTTAAGCGGCAGCGACGATCCCGCAAAGAGAGAAATTCAATTGTCCCCTCGACAAGCCAAGAAGCGGGTGATGGCTCTATTAGTGATATTCGGGGTGGTGATTTTCTTCTGGATGGCATTCCATCAGAATGGATTGACGCTGACATTCTGGGCGAGGGATGCGACTAAGTCTGACTTAGGGTCAGCGCTGTTTAGAGCTGAAAATATGAAAACTCCGGCGGCGCTGGTGGAAAAACTCTGCGATGAAGAAAATCCGACCTATAACCATCTGTTTAGCAAGCTATCACCGGACGGTCAAAGAGCGGTAATAGAATATAAGAACTCCATGCCTTCGGCAGATTTTGTAGCGCAGTCCTTGACGGCTGAATTCAATAGACTTATCGAATGCCAGGATTTTTATAATGAAAGCGCTTTTGTAGAGCTTGAACTTTCAGAGGAAATCAGAGATTTAATTGAATCCGAGCCTCAGGGTTCTCAATTAATACATTTGAATCGGTTTTTATTAAATTCAGCATATCCTAATGAAATCGGTGGAAGGGTGGCGCCTGAATGGATCGAGTTTTCGACGGAATTCGATTCAAGCGATGTACTATTCAGCGCTACGAATATTCTAAACCCGGTTTCCTTGATATATAATCTTGATGATGAGACTAATACGCTTGGACAATATATTCAAGGAAGGTTTTCAGATGCAGCGAAGGAACTTCATGCAAATTACATGAATTCACTCCCGCCTATAGACCATCTAAGCGTAATACTAACTCAGGAATTCAATCGAATCATTCAGGGTGAGAATATTTACTTTGAGGATAAGTTCAGTTCGGTCGATTTATCGGCTTCGACAATGAATCTTATCGATTATCAGCCGGAAGGTGGAAATTTAATCCGGCTCAACCGACTGTTGATTGAAGATACTTATCCTTATGAAATAAGTAGAAGGGTTCAGATAAACCCGGAGATTTTTCAATCGGTGAATCCCTTCTTTATTCTGATTTTCACGCCCTTAATCATAGCTTTTTGGAATCTGTTGCGGCGGCGCACATTGGAGCCGACCACGGCGGCAAAATTGGGCGTCGGCATGCTTTTAACAGCCGGTTGTTATGCGATAATGGCTTCAGCCGCGTTTATCGGCGGAGATTATATACAGGTTAATATGGCTTGGCTTATAGGCGCTTATGCGGTTATCACTATGGGTGAATTATGTCTTTCGCCAATGGGATTGTCTCTGGTGTCTAAACTCGCGCCTTGGAAAATTCGGAGTATGATGATGGGAGGATGGTTCGCTGCGACGGCGATAGGGAACAAACTATCGGGACTTGTTGGGAGGTATTGGGATGATTTACTGCACAGCACATTTTTCATTATACTCGTTTGCACATCTTTATTCGCCGCTTTGCTTCTGTTCATTTTCTTAAAGTATCTCAATCCCATCATTAAAGATGCGGAGGAGCAGGCGTATGAAGCGGCAGAATCAGAATAGCGGAATACTGAATGCTGAATGTAGTGTGATAGTATGAAAGTGTGAAAGAAAAAGCATTCGCAGTAATCATAGAAGAACCAATGACCAGTGACAAAATCGACTGCCCCGCAGGGGCCACCTCTTCCGAACACAGTCTCGGACGAGGCATAGAGTCTTTATATAGTTGGGAGGAGAATAGCCAAGGGATTGATTTACTCTTGAAAATAGGGGTAAAGTGTCAAGAAAAGGCTAATTAAAAACACCCTCATTCCGGCTTGTCCGGAATCGGTTGATTAAACAGTGCTGTCAGGTGTCTTCTCCTGATAGAAGTTCGATTTGGTATGCATTTCCCACGCAGGAGCGTGGGAACGAGTGTAATCGGAGCTATCCTCCTGTATTTTTTTTACCGATGTTTTTAGCGGATAACATTTCGGGTACGAATTCGCGTTAAACTTTAGTATATATCTTTTTACTGACAGCTATCCTCCCTGTAATTCATAAGAATAATCACTTAATCCTAATTAAAAGGAGTAATACAACAATGAAGATTATCATTTCCTTTCTGGTAGCTATTTTACTGCTCACTGGAAGCCTGTTCGCTCAAGCCAATTTTACCGCAAAGCCGGGTGCGATAATCAATTGCGCCGATTTCGGGATAAGAATGGATAAAATTAACCCTTATTTCGGGCTCGATGTCGCCTGGCTGACAGTATCGTATAGTGAAGACGAGGTTTCCGATTATGAATCATACTACTATGAAAATTATTATCGTCATAAGAGCAAAGATTCATATGACTTGGATGGCAGCGCTCTTCTTTTTGTCCCGCACTTTGGGGTGAAATACTATTTCAATGACGATTTTTCAGCCGGCAATGTTATCCCTTACTTAAAAGGGTGTTTTTTCTTTACCATACCAAGTGTTTCCGCTGAATGGACTGAAATCGATGAAGATTGGTATTATTATGAGGAAGGCGAACCACCTGAATATTATTATGAAGAGGATAAAGAGAAATTAGAAGGGAAAGAAAAGGATTTGGTAAATGATATACTATCCTTTTGGGGGTTGGAATTGGCATTTGGCAGCGAGTATTTCTTTTCGGACAAGTTTTCTTTGGGTGGAGAATTCGGAATGAGAATGCTGTTTAACTCAGTTGAATACTCTGAAGATGATGAATGGTCGAGCGGTGACCCTGGCGATCCCTATTACGAACATGAGTCAGATGTATGGGAGAATGAAGTTTCCGCGACATTTAAATTGACTTTTGCATCGGTATCACTAAATTATTATTTTTAATATATTTTGATGAAGAAGGCATTACTTATAGGTTTGACGGGGGGGATAGCTTCGGGGAAAACGGAAGCCGCTGAGATCTTGCGCAAATTGGGAGCGGGGGTAATATCCGCTGACAGCATCGGTAAAGAAGTGATGGAAAATAATCCTGGAATGCTGGAGTGGGTTCGGGAAGAGTATGGGGACGAATTCTTCGACCACAAAGGTAAGCTGATGCGCAAGAAGTTAGGGGACTTCGTTTTCTCCCATTCTGACAAGAAGAAGATACTCGATGAAAGGATCTTCCCGCCCTTATATGAGAAACTCAAGGACACAATTGCAGCGTTATCGGAGAAATATTCAGTGATAGTAGTTGAGGCGGCGCTGTTATTTGAGTGGGGGATCGAATCCGATTTCGATTTAATGGTAACTGTAGTATCGCCAGTGGAGAATGTATATGACAGGTTATCCGATAGGGACGAGTTCGACAATGGGCAAATTCGCAACAGAATGGAATCCCAAATTCCACCGGAAGAAAAAGCGAAACGCTCAAGTTGGGTTATTCATAACGACAGCACGATAAAAGATTTAGAATTCCAAATTCAGCGATTCTGGCGGGTTAAGGTTGAACCTTTGACTATATAAGTCATTCTGGATGTAGTTTACTCTGAAAATAGGCTGTAGGCTATAGGCTGGGGGCTTTATTCCACCGACT
>JABMRZ010000307.1 GCA_013202315.1 Candidatus Tariuqbacter arcticus
CACCATGGAGTCCCGCTTTCGCGGGAATGACAGGAGGGGCAGCGATTTTTAAGAATCACTATATTAATTCAATTTAAGATTCCGTCGGATCAGCGCCTTCATCGCCTTCCCTATAGTATTCCGGATAGAGCTTCTTCATACAATCGGGGCAGATGCCGTGACTGAATTCGGCTTCGGAATGGTCTCTAACATATACTTCTACATTCTGCCAGAAACCCTTATCGTCTCGTATCTTCTTGCAATGGGAACAGATCGGTATAAAGCCTTTCAGAGTTTTGATTTTATCCAACGCTTCTTGGAGCTCTTGAATTAGCCTTTCCCGTTCCTCTTCAGCGCGCTTGCGCTCGGTGATGTCTCGGAATATGCCGAATGTGCCTATTACTTGTTCATCGCTGTCTTTCTGGGTCGTGGCGGTGATTAAAAGCTGGCGTTTTTCTCCGCTCGGCTGGATAATTTCAATTTCGTAAATACTTTTTTGTCCAGCGAGGCATTTCTTGGTCTGCTGTTTTATAAATTTATAATTTTCCGGACTAATGAATTCCTCAAGGTTTCTGTTTAGAAGCTGAGCCGGCTCCACCCCGAAAATCTTCTCACCGGCAGGATTGCAAAAAACAAACCGCTCTTCCAAATCCATAATACCGATTCCCTCCCCCTGGTTTTCGACCACCATTCGATATTTCTCCTCACTCACCCGTAAAGCCTTCTCAGCGCATTCCCGTTCGGTGATAAAATTCACGAAAAGCCTGTCAACCAACAATCCCACAAATACAGCCAGTAGAGTAGTCACCAAGCCCAATATTATAATATATCTTAATTGGATATTGTGTTTGTTCTGGATATTATTTTCAGTCGCCGACAGTTCTTTTAAATGTGCCGCTGTATGTTCATTGAGTATATTCCGTAAAGGGTAAAATACCGGAGCGAAATCCTTCCTCACTTTCTCGTACAACTCCTCATCCCCAGCCCCCTTATCCTTCATTTCAATGATTTCAGCGCTTACCGATACAACTTTCTGTGATAAATCATTGATTTTTTCAGTGGCTTCCTTTTCCAACTTACCGATATGTTTTTCGTGTTCGCGATGTTCTTTTGCATCATTTTCGATGGTTGTCCACGCTTCCTGCAGCCATTCCTTTATTGTTTTTTCGTTTCTTATGACATTACCTCTAACGATGTAGGTTAATGTCCACATTCTTATATCAGTGGCGGCGTACTTCATCTCAGACATTTCAATTGCCCCGGGAACTATATCATTCTCTAAATCAGTGAAGACATCCCTTACACCAATACTGCTCAACATAGCATAAATACAAATTGCCCACAGCAGTATTATAATTGCAAAAAACCCCAAATTCAATTTGCGTCTCATCTTGAAATTCCTTCACGATTCGCGTTTACTGAAATCTTCACGGCGATTCGACCATCGCCTTTTCCCCGTCGAGGACGATGATAATATCACCATCAAAGTCGGTGCGGAACATCTTTTTCGACAGGCTTTGGATGCGTTCAATCGTCTTTTCGGAAGGGTAGCCGTATTGATTGGGCCCGGTCGTTACCACCGCGATTTCCGGAGAAACTGTCTCTAAAAATTCCCAGCTATTGGAATGTCCGCTACCGTGATGGGCGCATTTCAGGACGGTGGAAGCGAGGTCGTCACCGTAGAGCCTCACCAGTTCTTTATCGGTATCCTGGTCGATGTCGGCGGCGAGCAGGAGGCTGGTTTCACCGAATAGCAGGCGGATGACCACCGAAGCGCCGTTGGGTCCCCTAAGCTGGTTCAATGAACTGCCGAGGGAAGGATTTAACACTCGCCCCTCAACTTCGCCGAATTGGAAAACATCACCCCGGCTGACCAGCTTCTGCGTTAACCCCTTGCTTTCGATAGCGGATTGAAGATTATGATACAAAGGGATGTCTTCGTAATAAGGGCAAGCCCATACATCGCCCGCTTCGAGCGAATTTATCACATTCGGCAAACCCCCGATATGGTCAGGGTGGATGTGAGTCCAGAGGATAATATCAATGTTCGCATAACCCAAATCCTGGATATACCCCGCCACTTTACCTCCGTCTTCGGGTTTACCTCCGTCGACCAGCATAGTGGAACCATCGGGGAATTCAAGGAATATGGCATCGCCATGTCCGACCGATATGAAATGGACGAATAACTCTTGCGCGGAGGAACCGCTTATCAAGAGGAACAGCAGGACCGCCGTTAAAACTATCCGCATCAGCCAGCGGGATTTATGGCTATGGGCTGTAGGCTGTGGGCTGTAGGCTATGGGCTGTAGGCTGTAGGCTATGGGCTGTGGGCTGTAGGCTATGG
>JABMRZ010000308.1 GCA_013202315.1 Candidatus Tariuqbacter arcticus
GATTATTTTCATGCTAAGTTGTGAGAAGGTTCGCGAAAGAGACCCTCTCATGAGGGTTTCCCTTACAAAGAATCTTATGATAGATATCCCAGATCAGACTCGACGCCGCTACTAAAAGCTGTGAATCCGCGGTCGACATAATCGCCGCAAATATGGAAGCGACAACTATCCCGAAGAGAACCGGATGAAGATGCTGCTGCGCCAGCATTGGATATAAATGTTCAGTATCCCCGTTGGGAAACATATCGGCAATCGGGAAATAGACCCTTCCGATTAATCCGATGAACAACGCTCCCCAAGCCATAATTACATTCCAAATCGTTCCCACTACTGCGGAGTAACGCAATTGCTCTGCGTCTTTTATCGCCATATAGCGGACCAAAATATGTGGATTCCCCGGCGAACCCAAACCGATGCCAATAAAACCGATTATCGCTCCTGCAGATAGGGCGAAAGGGTTCATTAATTTCATATCCAACGAGGTCAACTCGCTGATAACTGCCTTGAACCCGCCTGCGTCGACCAAGGCGATTACGGGCAGCAGCGCCAGCGCCATCAGCATCAAAATCGCCTGCAGCATATCCGTCAAGCTGACCGCCAAGAAGCCTCCCAATATGGTGTAAATCAGGACAATTCCCGCAGTGATGAACATACCGGCTGTCGGATCGAGTTGGAAACTTGCCGCGAAGGCTTTGCCGCCCCCTACAAATTGAGCCGCCACATAACTCAGCATGAAAATTACTACAATGAACACCAGTAATATCCTGAGAGTGTTTCCTTTATCATCAAAACGCGCCGCAAAAAAGTCCTGCAGGTGATGCAGTTATAGCTTCCGCTGAAATTCCGCAAACGCCGAGCGTAAAAGAGAAATAAAAACATCTCCACCACGATATAACCCACAACCGCCCATACCGCCGCCGCTCCTATAACATAAGCCATACCCGTAACCCCCAACAGCAGCCACGAACTCCGCCCCGATAATACCGCCGAAAGGGCAACCACAAAACGGTTCAGCTTGCGCCCGGCGAGAAAATATTCCGCCATCCCCTTCGATGAAAATCGCGCTGATAAAACTCCGATAGCTGTCACCAGCAGTAAATATCCGACGAAGGCGGTTATCGCGTAAGCGTTGGCGCTGAATTGAATTCCCGCCGCTTCGTTCATAGCTTCACCTTATTACCGGTCAAATAAGCCAATATCAAAGCGAGGGCGATAATCACCACTGGCAAAACGAACATTATCAGATAAAACGCGGTCATTTACTTACTCCCGGTCCCGAATACGCTCCCATATCGCTGACTGTTCCATCTTCATCTGTTATCAATGGACTTCCGACATCGATGCAGGGCGAATCTTTCAACAGATGAAAATCACCCACATCAGGCGCCCGAAACAGCGGATCGATCGAAATATTACCCTCTTGCCCCGTCAAATCAACCATACCACCGTAATTGGCCTCCTGGTTATTCCAAATGTTGTTATGGCAGACTATGAAATTATCCATACTACCGTTGTTTTGCAATCCTGCGAGGGGGGATACCCATTGTTCCTTCCAGCCGCTCTTCACCACTATATTATTACAGAATCTACCGGAAGCGTCTTCGCTCCAAGCCGCCATACCGCAGTTGCCGATGCTGTAGACTACATTATTGCAGGCGTCCATATATGAACTTCCTGCGGCGATAATACCCCAGCCCAGACAATCGTGAACGATATTATTCTTGACCACAACTCGCGAATCGCCGAAGGAACCGATTCCCTTCCAGTAATCCGAAATCTCATTTCGGATGATAATTGCGGAAGCGTCCCAGGTGATACCGATTCCGGCTCCACGACCTTTGCGGATGATGTTGCCGGCGATGTAAGCGGTTGAACCCCGGTAAAGGGCGATTCCATCCCAGCCGTTATTCACTATTTCATTGTTGAATGCGAAAACCTCCGAACCTTCCCTGCCGATAATTCCCCCGATTCCAACAATGACATCTTCAGCCTGGTCTATATTATCGGCTATGCGGCAATTCTTAATGGTAACGGAAGAGAATTTCACCACAATACCGGCGTCGGTCGCATTACCGTCCGAATCCCGTATGCCGCCGGTGATTGAAACATTTTGAATGCTGGCGCTCCGGCAATTCAGGAATAAAACGCCATAACCGGCGTTGGTGATCAACGTAGTCTTATCCCGCCCCGCTCCGATTATGGTAATGGATGAACCTTCGATGAGAAATCCGCGGGTTGCGTTCACCAGAGTGCGGTGATTTTGGCAATTCCCGCACAAATCTTCCGCCAATGAGCTTCCCCCCGCTTCATAAACTCCGGGCAGGATTATCAGAGTATCTCCATCTTTACAATGGTCGATGGCGTATTGGAGATCTTGATACGGTTTCTTCTTGGACCCCGAACCCCCGGATTTCGCTTCAGCGCTGACATATTTTTGTCGAGTCGATGTAATCGAGGGTGAGAACAGAAACTGGGTCATCAGCAGTAAAATAATCACTGCGCCGAGAATAGCTATGCTTTTATTGGACATAATGGTTTCTCGCTGCTTTATATGGTAATTTTTACATTCTTTGAACCGCTGATTTCAGCTGATTTTTTTAATTGCGCTGATTTCCTAAAAAAGTTTAACGGTTATTTACTCTAATCAGCAGACTGTAATTATTAGACATACAGAAATATTGTGGTACTTATACTGATAAGCAGACACCAAGCGTTAAAATATGATATGGATTCACGCTGAAATCATGCGGGAATGACAGCCTGCTAAACCCTAAA
>JABMRZ010000309.1 GCA_013202315.1 Candidatus Tariuqbacter arcticus
GGAATAAACTTAATTTTAATTAGCCTGATTAATTCACAAACTCATCAGTAATTTGTCGGCTTAAATAAGCCCACCTACATTTTTTATGAATAATTCAGATTAGATTATAACCTTAGCATTCTGGAACTGGACTTTGACCAAGAAAACCGCATTATACAACAAACATTGTGAATTGGGCGCTAAAATGGTGGAATTCGCCGGCTATTGGATGCCCATTCAATATTCGAGCATCACTCAAGAGCATTTAGCGGTTCGGAATACAGCCGGTCTGTTCGATGTGTCCCATATGGGTGAATTCACTTTCAGAGGTGAAGATGCGTTGAGCTGCCTCAATTACCTCACTATCAACAATGTGAAGAAGCTCGAATTCGGTCAGGTGCAGTATAGCGCTATGTGTTATCCTGACGGCGGCTTGGTGGATGATTTGCTGGTATATCGTTTCCACGACCATTATATGATGGTGGTCAACGCCGCCAATATCGAAAAGGACTGGGAGTACATTCAATCCTATGCCAAAGGCGATATCGATATAGAGGATATGTCCGATAAGATTACTCTATTGGCTCTTCAAGGTCCCCAATCAATTGAGATTTTACAAAAGCTGACCCAAACCGATTTATCGGCGATAGATTTCTATTGGTTCGTCGAGGGGGAAGCCGCCGGAATCAAAGCGATTATTTCCCGCACCGGCTACACCGGCGAACTCGGCTATGAGCTATATGTCGATACTGACGATTCGCTGAGGTTATGGGAGGCGATTATGGGGGCTGGCGAACCGTTGGGGCTGAAGCCGGTTGGTTTAGGCGCCCGCGACACCCTAAGGCTGGAAATGAAATACTGCTTATACGGGAACGATATCACCCAGGACACCAATCCGCTTGAAGCGGGATTGGGGTGGATTACCAAGACTAAGAAGGGTGATTTCATCGGCAGACAAGCCCTGCTTAAAGTTAAAGAAGAAGGGGTGACCCGCAGACTTATCGGTTTTGAATTGGCTGGCAGGGCGATTCCGCGGCCGCATTATCCGGTTCTCATCGAGGGTGTTAAGGTCTCTGAAGTTACCTCCGGAACCTTCTCTCCGGTATTGAAGAAGGGGATAGGTTTGGCTTATCTGCCGGTGGATAGATGCAAAGTCGGACAGGAGATAGAAGTGGATATTCGCGGTAATAGAGCTGAAGGACAAGTGGTTGAAACACCGTTCGTTCAGAAGTGAAACTTTTCAACCGGACATTAGTGTAAACCGTCATTGACGATCTCTCCGCATTTGATTGCCATAAGACATGAAAATGCCGGCTTTAATATTTAATATTGATGATAATCCAAGACCTTAAGCCCATAGCCCAAAGCCTATAGCCGGTTTTCCGTGCCTCTGTGGTGATTTTGTCTTAATAAAAAACAATGGATATACAAAATGAAAGCTGATCTTATTCTCACCCATATACCGATAACCGATGAGAAGCTGAAGAACAGACTTGTGGTTATGGTTGATGTATTACGCACCAGCAGCACAATCTGCATTGCACTGAAAAATAACGCCAGGGAAGTAATCCCCGTTTCTTGCGTCCCGGATGCGATGGAACTGGCGGGGAATCTGTCAAGGGACAATATCCTGCTCTGCGGCGAGCGGGAAGGGAAACTTATCGAAGGGTTCGATTTGGGCAATTCCCCTTTCGAGTATTCTTCGGAGATGGTAGAGGGTAAATCCTTAATCTACTGCAGTACCAATGGTTCCGAGGCATTGGTCAAATCCAGTTCCGCTCATCTGACTGTAGTATGTGGTTTTATAAATATGTCTGCTTGTCTCGATTATATTTTAAAGAGTAAAAGCGATATAATCATCGTTTGCGCGGGCAATAACGGTCAATTCGCTATGGAGGACACCGTATGCGGAGGTATGTTAATATATCTCATTCGCCAGGAAATCGGCGATGAATTTGAAATGAATGACGGTTCCGAAGCGGCGCTGATTCTCTTTAAAAGATATAAGGATAAGTATTACAGATTGTTGCAGCGTTGTTCACATGGTCGCTATTTGAAAAGTCTGAACTACGAAGCGGATTTAAAAGTGTGCTCAGAAGTGGACAGTATAAATTTAGTTCCGCTTTATCAGTCTGGCAAGATTACAGTGGAATAAAATTAGCTGAAGACAATTGGAGTTCTCTTTGAAGCCCGGTATGCGGGGGTTAGCGTACCATGAATCTACAACTCAATGGGTGTTCCACGCACAAAAACTCCATTTCAGTATAGAAGTCAGATATTTTATATACCTATCTTATAATTCCTCCCTCCCAATTTCTTGACTCTAAACTAAAATTTTCCAATATTATTGTGGTTCTTCGCTATATCGTGTGGGTAATCCGCTGTACAGCGGACTAATTAACTACGAATAAACGCGAATAAACACGAATAAGAAGATATCACCTGGTAAGAGATTGATTCTGAACCGTTGAAATACAAAGAAGATGCTGAATAAACTTTTTTTTGAAAATCAGCGCAATCAATCCGCTGTACAGCGGATCAGCGGAAATCGGCGGTTCAAAGAATAAAAAAATCTTCCCATACAAAAACAGCGAGGAACCATAAAATTTGACAATCATCGATGAGATGATTATCTTTGCAGAATGTTCAATCGAACGCTAATCATCGACGACAACCGCCGCTACACCAAAATGCTCCAGGAACGGTTGGAACAACGAGGCTGCAAGGTGGAAAAAGTGCTCTCCGCCCGAGACAGCATTAAACACTTCTCCTTAGTCGAACCTAATCATTATCAAATAATATTCACCGACATCACAATGGAGACACAGGTTTCCGGTATTTACCTGACTTATCGAATACGGCGGAGGCTGGGTTTCAAAGGGTGTCTGATAATATATTCAACCGGATTTAACTTTCCGATTGTGTTGTGGATTTCCAGACTGTTTTTCAGAGCGCTGGGCGCCGATGGTCTCATCCCCAAGAGGGGTTTAATTGATGGGAGGCCTCGATTGGCCGCCATTTCCAAGCATCCTTTTCTGAAATTTGTAGGGAACGTTCTTTCCTGAAACCGTTTTCACTCTCCGCATCCAACCTGCGCCAAAATTCTATCTCAGAATATACTCAAAATTAAGCGTAAAAGCAAGGTTTAACGCTGTTTCGGTTGTAAAAAAAACGGGCTGGAACACCCGCTTCATTTTTTCCAGAACATCCATTTTTTCAGCTTCAACTTATTGCGGATTTCATTCGCCGCCAAAGCACCCGCTTCATATCCAGCTTCCACCAGCGGCTTAATTTGATCGAATTGGGTCCAATGGAATTGGTCCACTTTGGGACGAATGATAACATCCGCCGACTTCATCATCCTGACCGTCAATTGGTGCGATTTGATATGCCCTGTGCGAAAGATTACATCGAAGGCGTTATCCAGCGGGGGGCAGGGTAATAATCCTTGACCGACGTCGACTCCGATAACGAATCGAGCGCCGAGCTCTTTGGCGGTTTCACAGGGGACTAAATCGGCTGCTTCACCATCGGTCAACAGCCAACTTCCATATTCAACCGGGGGCAGGAATCCGGGGATGGAACTGGAAGCCAACACTGCTATTTGGATATCGCCGCTGTCCATCACCACCTTTTCGCCGGAGTTCAAATCCCCCGCCACCGCGGCGAATCGTATTGGCAGCCGCTCGATAATTCCACCGTCGATCAAGTAATCAAGCGCTTTGCGAAAATTTTCCTGTTTGAAAATGGACATTTGCGAATATGAAAGGTTGATGACTATGCGCCCTTCCAATCGGCGGGCGAAATTTCCGAAGAAGGAATTTTTCTCAGGATTGCGCCGGTAGTTTTTCAACCCCATCTCCGCATAATCCTTCGATTGGAAGAATTTCCGCAGCCGGTTTTCCACCATTTCCGCATCTTGAGTCTGAGCGTAGATCGCTCCTATGATTGCCCCCATACTGGTGCCGACCAACAATTCCGGCTTAATCCCAGCTTCGCCAAGCGCCTTGATGACGCCAATATGAGCGATTCCTCTCGCCCCCCCGCCTCCAAGCGCAAAAGCAGTTTTAATTTGAGAATTCCTAAATTTCATCATTGCAAGATAAGTTAAATAACGGAATTTTACAAAATTCCCGTTAAGAAATTTTGTAACATATTAGTTCTATTAAATAATCTCAATTTTTGTCATTCTGTCAAGCGAAGCGCGTCCGGAATCGGCACCTAAACAGTAGTACCAGCCGATTCCGGACAAGTCGGAATGACGAATATGGGTGCGGTTCTTGACAAAGCTATAATGATACGA
>JABMRZ010000310.1 GCA_013202315.1 Candidatus Tariuqbacter arcticus
ATTGAGACAATCCCGACTCCACAAGAAGATACCCACCCTAGAGTCAGGGTTGTCTCAACCCTGACATGTAAATAACAAGAATTAATGTCGTTCAGTATAATTTAAAACCATATAGAGATAAGGAGAATCCTGATGGATAATCTAACCATTTTTGCGATTGGGTTGTTTTTAGCATCTTCATTAATTTTTCTTTTTATCTATTATTACAGCTTAGTTCGCCCTGAGAAGCGTAAGCATTTGACATACCCGATGTACGCGGCTCGCGATAAACTGATTAGAGCGGTGATAGAAGGAAAAGTCCATAAAGATGATCCAGCTTTCTTGAATGTTTATGAGCTCATGAATTTTGGTTTAAGCGTTTATAAAAGAATTACATTACGATGGTTTCTCTTCAAACCCATTACTAAGGATATGAATGAACAAATGCTCAATGAGATTAAGCTGAGGAAACAGCTCATTCTATCTGCCGATAGCGCTATTAAAGAACCATTATATGAGTTCATGGTCGCAATTTTATTTATGCTTTGTAAAACAAGTTTTTTACTACGCATTATGCTTGCTATTAGACCGATTATCAAAAGATTTTCATTACAATTCCCGCGTCCTGATGTTTATGACAAATATTCAAAGATAGAGAGTTATGGAATGGAATTGCATCCTGTATAATTATAGATTATAATGCTGAATAATCTGACGGGGAAGAATTTCCCCGTTTTCATTTTCAAGTGCGTTTTATTTTCATCTATTGTTAGTTAAATCGTATTACATATTCAATTGAAAAGGAGAATGGACTATGAAAACCTTTAGACTATCAGCAATACTGTTTGGTCTCATCTGTTCAACCCTTTACTTCGCTTCAACCGCAACAGCGGACGACAGAGGATTGACGGGGATAGAACCTATGCCGGCGTATGAGCCGGTGTTATTTCAACCGGCGGTTGAGGGCGCGGCTGTGAGATTGGAAACTCCTGCGCCCGATTTCTACCAATCACCCTGGATGAAATATACCGACGATTGGATTCTAATCGCATCGGATGAAATCACCGTTCCCATCCCGGAAGGTTTTCAGTTGTCGGTATATTTTGACCCGGCGTCCGAGTATTTGACTTTTGTCGACCCCACCATTCCGCTTACAGAAGCGCAACAGGCGGCGGTTGACCGGGCGCCAGCCTGGTTGAAAGACGATCTTTACGACAATTTCCGCCGCTTTGATTATTCGTTTGCGGCGGATTTGGTGGCGAATGAAGTAGTGAATGCGCCCGACCCCTATGTGGACGAAGTGGCATTTCAAGCGGCTCATATCGCGCCCGATGTCTTGGGATACTATACTTATATGCAGTTGCTGTTGGAAAACGCGCAGGGGGTATATGCCGCCGATAGCGCCCTCGATTACATTGAAATTATCGATTACGGCGACTCCAACGATGATGATTATTGGTCGACCGCATTATATCGGATAGTCGAAGAGAGCGGAGATACCATTCAGGTCGAAGTCGACCGGGAAATCTATTATTGGTATGTGGTGCATCCCAAATTATCCGATGAAATGCCCACCTATATCAATCCTGAAACCGGGAATCCTGCTGACCCGCCTGTCGGAGTATTCTGGCGGGATTATTTCTGGACTCACGCCGATTCGGGCTATCCGCTTTTAAGCGAACAGTTTGAAGGATGCGATTTCCTCTGGGCGCATGAAACGAATTTTTCTGGACCTGACAACGGCGCGGTTGAAGTGGTCAATGTCTGGATAAACAATGTGATGAATTGGGGTGCGGGTTCGGAAAGGCCGATTCAGCCGGTCAGGATTTATGCGCTGCATTGCGGGAATTGCGGGGAATATTCGGATATCACCGCCGCCGCCGGGCGGACGGCTCTCATCCCCACGGTCTGCACCACCAATTACTGCGAAGACCATACCTGGAACGAGTTCTGGGACAGGGAATGGATTGCCTGGGAACCGGTGAACAATATGGTGAACAGCCCTCTGACTTACGAAAACAATTGGGGAAAGGTTCTTTCCGGGGTGTTTAACTGGCGGGGGGATGGATATGTCTGGGATGTAATTGAGCGTTATAGTGAAGGGATTTCCATCTTGAATGTTACCGTCTACGATTCGGTGGGGAAACCGGCTGACGGGGAAGTGGTTACCATCAAGAGCAATGCGCTATGGGGCGGATTCTATTACGCCACCTGGGGGATTACCAATTCGCAGGGGATGGTGTCCTTCACCTTGGGTGATGAGCAGACTTTTTACGCCAAGGTTACCGGTCCTTTGGGAAGCTATCCCTACAGCGGAGGTGTGGTATTGGTGATTGACCTCACCACAGCGGGGACTACTTACGAATGGGAATGCAGTATGTTTGAATATCCTCCGGATTTGGATGTCGCCTTAGCTCCGCCGTATCCCGATCCTCTGGATGATTACTTGATGGAAATCGATTACCAGTGCGAATATGAAACGGTATACGGAACCTATTTCACTTATAATGAATTTATGGAGAAGATGACCACGGGGGTGACCGATTTCTTCATCGCCAATGAAGAGAATTACTTCGCCTACAACCTCTTCCAACCGGCGGAGGGTTTCAGCATCCTGGATAATACATCGGAAGGGAGCGTAAGCTTCGTTCTGCCGACTGCGGAACCTTGGTATGCGGTGTTCTCCAGCCGCGAGCTTTCCATCAATCGTCCGAGGATGAATTTGGCTGTCGATATTTATCGGAATAGCTCGATTGGAGTTGAAGGTGCAACTGAAGGAAGTCTACCGCAGTCTTTTTCATTGGGGACGCCCTGCCCCAATCCGTTCAACAGTGAAACACAGGTTTCATTCGCAATTCCAAAGAACGCTAATGTCAAGCTGGTGGTTCATAATCTTTTGGGGCGCGAAGTGGCGGTTTTAGCAGAAGGGTATTATACTGCGGGGGAATATAATATCAGGTGGAGCGGGATGAGCGATGATGGAAGTTCCTGCGCTTCCGGTATTTATCTGGTGCGGATGGTTGCCGACGGCAGAGATTTCAGCCGGAAGGTCTGTTTGTTGAAGTGACAGGCTATTAATTCAATTATGAAATACAACATATTAGCCCACCAATTTATTGGTGGGTA
>JABMRZ010000311.1 GCA_013202315.1 Candidatus Tariuqbacter arcticus
CCCCAATTCCCAATCCCCAATCCCCAATCCCCAATTCCCAATACCCAATTCCCAATTCCCAATTCCCAATTCCCAATCAAATCGAAGGACGATAAAGATGCTTGACAAATACCTTGAAGGCTTTGATGGTGCGCCGCCTCTCCTGCGCGTCGAACAACCCCTGCCAAGCCTTATAGAACAGATAACTGGGACGAAGATAGAACCTGCGCCGGGAGTAATCGCAAAACCTGATTAATTCCTCCGGCGAACTGTCCACAGTGCGAATTATGCAATTGTGGAGCCCGTCAGGCGTCAGCCACTTGTTGTAGTCCTCAGTAACTAACAGCCCCATTTCTTTCATCCGATCGTATTCCGGTGTTCCCGGATAGACCATCAAGGGGTAGAACTGAGCGGTGTCCGGCTTGATTTTCATCGCCATCTTCAAAGTGTTCATCATCATCCGCCGGTCTTCGCCGGGACCGCCCACAATGAAAGCGCCGTGAAACTTAATCCCCGCTTTATGAGCATTGCTGGCAAATTTATAGTAATCTTCTACCTTCAACCGCTTGCCGTAGGCATCAATGATTTCCTGATTGCCGGTCTCGAATCCCACGCACAGCGCATGACAGCCCGCTTTTTTCATCACCCGCATCGTTTCCAGCGACAATTTAGCGCGGGTGTTGGCGTTCCACTGTAATTTAATCCCCCGCTTCATCATCCCTTCACACATCTCCACGCACCGCCTCTCATTGATGGTGAACAGGTCATCCTCAAAAAAATATGCCTGCGCGTTCGGGAAAGTGTTCTGGATATATTCCAGTTCTTCTAACACATTGTCCACCGACCGCAGCCGAACCTTGAAGCCGGAAATGGTGTGAACGAACAGACAAAAGCTGCACCTGTAAGGACAGCCCCTGCCGGTCAAAAGGGTTATATTGGGGTATAGGCAATCCGGGTTGAAATAATTCCAAATATTGAGGTGATTCTTATACACCCGCGATACGAAGCGCAATTCGTCTAAGTTTTCAATCAGCGGCCGTTCAGGATTGTGGACGATTTTATCGCCCTCCCGCCAGGAAAGCCCTTCAATGGTCCCCGGTTTGGCTCCGTTTTCCAAACTGAGCGCTAGATCACGGCAGGTGTAATCAAACTCCTTCCTGGCGATATAATCGAGGTTGGGACTGAAGCTGAAAGTCTCTTCCACCATCGCGGTGGCGTGAGTGCCCACCATAGCGAATTTCGCCCTGGGGAATTTCACCTTGAGTTTGTCGAGTACTTCTATATCATTGTAAATGCTGGGGGTGGTCGTGTCCAATATGATGAGGTCGGGTTTGAATTCTATCGCCCGCTTTTCGACTTCACCATAATCCCACCCTTCACCGGGAGCGTCTATGAACATACAGTTGACGCCGGTCTGTTCGACCGCTCCGGTCGCATAGGACATCCAATAAGGATAATACATCGTGTCCGAACGAGTCACGCCCGGATTCCGTTGACCGCGCGAATATCGCTTGAGGAACGGAGCATTCAGCATCAGAACGCTTATTCGATCGCGCTTTTTCATTTACCAATAACATTTAATGAAACTTATGGATTGATTGAATTGATAAGGTTTTCCTACCATTGGTATTAGCTCCAGCCTATCGAAACCATAATTTAACAAATTAACCTATTTTATTGAAATATTCAACTTTATTTAACATGAAAATATTTAAACCATACACCGTTTACCGTTCACCGTTAACCGCTTACCGCCTAAAAAAATGCCTCAACACCCCCACTCCCACACCCGCCAAGAAACAATTCGCCCGCAGGAACAACATCGCCGGCGTTAAAACCGCCGCGCCCGGATCCAGCCGAAAAACCCCCATCATAAATGGTAAGGTTAAAAGGAGGAATAAAACAGTGATACCCACCACAAAATACCAGAAACCGGCTGTTATCCACCATATTATCCCCAGCCAAAACAGCCCGGCGGCGATTATCTGCAGCTTTAAAGTCTGCGGAGTATAAGAATCCTTCACCGCCTTCTCCGGGTGCATTTTATACACCGCCATCCGCCAATATCCGCGGCTGAACTTAACCCGAAGATATTTCATCAAAGAAGCGGGATGAGTATGTTCCACCACCGCTTCCGGCTGATAAACCATCTTGTATCCCCCCTTCGCCAATTTATAGGATAAATCCACATCTTCATTGTCAGCCTTGGGGAAACTTCCATCGAATCCTCCCACTGCGAAAAAAGCGTCCTTCTTGAAAGCGGCGCTGTATGAATCCACGAAATCGATATATTCCTGCCTTTCAAGCATCCGGTATCGTTCCTCGAATTCCAATTGCACAAAGCGTGCCACCAAACTCCGCTGACGAGTAATATACACCCCTTTAACCCCGGAGATCTCTTCATCAGCGAAGGGGGCGGTCATCGCCTTCAGCCATCCCGCTTGTGGAACGCAGTCACTATCCAGGAAAAGGATGATTCCTCCTTCCGCCGCCGGCGCGCCTAAATTCCGCGCCGAAGCGGGACCGCCGTTCGTCTTGTGAATATATTGCACAGGGTACCGGCGCACAACTTCGGAAGTGTCGTCGGTGGAACCGTCATCCACTACGATGATTTCCAACCCTTCAGCCCCCTCCTGCGCCAACAACGCTTCGATTGTTTTCCATACCACGCCCGCCGCATTATACGACGGAATCACCGCGGAATATCTGATATTTTGTCCGTCATTCATTGAGGAGTTCCTTGACCGCGCCGAACACCTTTTCCGCCGAAAGTTCCTTCATACAAGCGAGCTCGTGTTCGCATCCGCTGAATATGCTGTTGCAGTAGCAGGGACTGCAATCCAGCCCCGCTGAAACCCAGCGGTTCAATCCGTTCTGCGGCAACAGCGACAGCGGATTGGAAGGCCCGAAAACCGCCATACTCGGAACTTGAAACACCACCGCCGTGTGCATTATAGCCGAATCGTTGCAGATTAGCGCCCGCGAATTTTTCACCAATGCGGCTGATGCTTTGAAATCTGTTTCACCGCAAAGGTCGATTACCGGTGTTTTCGCAATATTCGCGGCTTCGCGGCAGATTCCCTTCTCCGCCGGCGCTCCCGTCAATAAAATGGGGATTCCGTATTCCTCGTTCAATAAATCGAATAATTGGCCGAATTTTTCGGCGCCCCATCGCTTTTCAAATACATTCTGACGCGGATTTATCCCTCCCCCGGGCGAAATAACCAAATAATTTCCGGATTTAATATTGTGTTCAGCCAATATACTCGCCGCCGCCGATTCATCTTCTGATGATAGAAAAAAATCAAGCGATAAATCTTCACCATCGTAACCCGCCAGCCGGGGAATATCCAGGTAATTGTCGGCGATATATCGACTGCTATTCGGTTCCCATTCGGTTGTATTGGTCAAAAACCGCCCCGTCCCTTGAAACGAAAATCCATACCGTTCCGGTATCCATGCCGATTTGACTATCATGTGCAGTATACTATGCGAATGGAAAATGTAAACCCGGTTGAATTTTTTCTTCCTGACAATTCTTGCCAGTTGAAATACTCGAAACGGTTTCCTATCCTGAATCCAGGGATCGGGATATGAAATGATTTCATCGATATTCGGATTCCCTTCAACGGACGCTTTCGACCAATCCCCAACAAATACCGAGATATGCGCTTCCGGGTGCAAAGCGCGTATCGCCCGCATCGCCGGGCTTATCAGCATCAAATCGCCAATCCCCTGATTGCGGAATATTAAAATACGCTGCATTTTAGACGCTTACTGCTTTGACATCGATAAAAATCGTCGATCCGCTCTACAGGATTAATTATCTCAGGATTATTACTTCATTACTTCATCTACTGTGAATTTTTACCCTGAAAATGGGTTTAGGGATTAGGGGTTAGTGGGCTGTCATTCCCGCACGCTTTTAGCGGGAATCCATACTCAATTTTCATCCTTCGTTGTGCGCCGCAGGCGCATAGGGGGTTTACCCTGAAGATAACCGGAACACAAGTCCGCGAGCCGATTATTTTCATACTAAGTTGTGCGATGGTTCGCGAACTAGCCATCGCATGATGGTTTCTCATATAGTTATAGCCATAATAGCCTTAATAG
>JABMRZ010000312.1 GCA_013202315.1 Candidatus Tariuqbacter arcticus
ATATATCCCTAAATACCATACATTTACATTAACACAGTTTTTGAGGTTTGTAAAAGACCTATAATGATACCAGTATTAAGCATTCGGTATTCAGTATTTTAAAATAGTAATATCGGCAATTTTTTGTCGATGTAGGAGCAATAAGCGCCTAATAGTCAGGACCAAGCGATCTATCTAATGAAGGAGAAAGCCATGAAGAAGCAAATCTTCACAGCTTTAGTGGGAATTTTAATCATATCCCTCCCCGCCTTCGCCGTCACCATTCATATCCCCGGCGATTATCCCACAATCCAGGCTGGTATCGATGCCGCAGTCGACGGCGACACCGTCCTGGTCGCAAACGGCACCTACACCGGAAACGGCAACAAGAACCTCGACTTCACCGGCAAGGCGATTGTGGTCATTTCGGAAAACGGGGCGGATAATTGCATCATCAATTGTGAAGGTCATGGTAGAGGTTTTATTTTTATATCCGATGAAACCTCGTCGTCGGTTCTGTCAGGGTTCACAATAACAAATGGTTATGTAACCGGAATTTCACCGTTTGGCGGTGGTGGCGGAATTCTATGTTGTTATTCCAGCCCGACCATCGAGAACTCCACCTTAAGCGGGAATTCGGCTTTTAGCGGCGGCGGGATTTACTGCGATAATTCCAGCCCGACCATTGAAAACTGCACCTTAAGTGTTAATTTAGCTACTAATGGTTTAGGCGGCGGGATTGGCTGTGATAGTAATTCCAGCCCGACCATCGAAAACTGCACTATAAGCGGAAATTTGGCTATTAGCGGCGGCGGGATTTCCTGCTGGGATGATTCCAACCCGACCATCGAAAACTGCACCTTAAGCGGAAATCCGGTTGTTGGTTATGGCGGCGGGATTTACTGCGATAATTCCAGCCCAACCATCACAAACTGCACAATAAACGGAAATTCGGCTGGATTTGGCGGCGGCGGGATTTACTGCTATGGATCCAGCCCCACCATCCAAAACTGCACCTTAAGCGGAAATTCAGCTGATTATTCCGGAGGCGGGATTTTATGCAATGTATCAAGCCCGACAGGTGTGAACAACATAATCTGGAGAAACATCGCATCGATAGGAAACCAAATTAACGGTCCCTTTTCCTGCGCCTACAGCGACATTCAGGGCGGTTGGCATGGAACAGGGAATATCGACGCCGACCCGCTGTTCGTCACCGGTCCCGGCGGCGATTATTACCTGTCGCAGACTGCCAGCGGACAGGCAGTCACCAGCCCCTGCGTGGACGCCGGAGATCCTGCATCTCCCATGATAGTTGGCACCACCAGAACCGATGGGGTGCAAGATGCAGGGGTTGTCGATATGGGATACCATTACAGCCTTCCCACTGCATATCCAGCAGTCGAATATTTGGTCATCTCCATTTCCGGTCAAGATGTGCTGCTTGACTGGAGCGAAATGCCGCTGGCGGCCGGATACCATGTCTACCGCAATGAAGAACCCTATTTCGAGATCGCCGGAATGACCCCCATCGCCGATCCGACAACTAATAGCTATATTGATGAGAATGCGGTATCAGGAGCGTTTTATTATGCCGTGACGGTTGAATATTAACCTTGAAACGGTCTGTTTCTACGCCTCATCCGGTATTGCGCCCGGAAGAGGAGGCTTCGCAGTTAGCATTGGAAATTGGAAATTCAAAAGAGAAGGGTTCACAGTAATAAAGTAATGAAGTATTAATTCTGAAAAACTGGCGATATCGACAATTCTTTTACCAAGGTGGGTGCAATAAACGAATAAAACCCAATCGCTTGTTAATAAGATATGGGCGGGTATGCTGCACCCGCCCACAAATGTATCCATTGCTACTTTGCCTTGATTTCAATCTGCTTCGCTTTAGTTTCAGCCAGCTTCGGCAGCGTGAGAATCAAGATACCGTCTTTGAAGGATGCGTCGATTTTTTCGCTGTCGAAATAGTTGGGAAGGCGGAAGGAGCGGACGAACTTGCCGTAACTTCGTTCGCATAAATGATAATTATGTTCTTTTGAATCCTTCCCGGTCCTTTTTTCACCCTTTAAAGTCAACACATCGTCTTGAAGTGTTATTGTGATATCGTCCCGCTTTATTCCGGGCAGTTCGACATTAATGGTGAAATCGCTGTCGTTTTCAGCGATGTCCAAACGAGGACTCCAATCGACTTCCGGGTATTCATCCGCTTCGTGAGTTCTGGAGAACAATTGATTGAACAGTCTGTCCATATCGGTGCGAACCTTCCAAAGGTCGCGGGTTGGGTTGAATCTTACTAAATTCATTGCTGTCTCCTTTATCTGTTTTGTTTTATGATATTTATTTCAGTCGGTTAATCCGGCATCTATTAACCGCTTTCGCCTTATAATGATGCAGAACTCGTGCCATTTTCATATTTCTAATATAATTAATATGTTAAAAATACATTAATCAGATTAATAATTTTTATCTGCCCAAAACCGCACCTTTAGTCTAATTATACTGCCAATATGGCAGTAATGTGGCAGTTATCAGTTCTGATTCCCGCAATAATCGATGGCGAATATCCTCTATATAATAACCCGCCTCGATCGAGGTGGTTCCGCCGAGGCGGTGATGCAATGGGCTGAAGGTATCAAGAACCGCGGGCACCGAACTAAAATCGTTACCGGTAAAACCGTCCATCCGCAGGAGGATTTCCACACATACACCGCCCGCACCGGCGTCCCCATCGATGTCATTCACTCTCTGCTCCGCGCACCGGGAATACGTTGCGATTATCGCGCTTTGAAGACCCTTATACGCTTGATTAAAAACGAACGACCCCATATTGTTCACACCAATACTTCCAAAGCGGGAATCCTCGGACGCCTCGCCGCCAGAATCAATAAAGTCCCTGTAATAATCCATTCGCCGCACGGTCACATTTTTTACGGATATTTCAGCAAGGCGAAGACTAAATTTTTCATTGGTTTGGAAAGGTGGGCGGCTAGTTTCACACATCAGATTACCAATCTAACCCGCCTTGGAATGGAAGACCATATCAGACTCAAAGCCGCCCCTTCCGAAAAATTGAGGGTTATCTATCCCGGTATCGAGCTTGGGAAATACGCCGTTTCAACCCAGATTCGGGGGCAAATGCGCCGCGAAATCGGGATTTCCGATGAGACAACGGTCATAGGTTGGGTGGGAAGAATCGATTCCGTTAAAAATCCATTGATGTTCATTAAAGCAGCCGCTCTGCTGAAGGATAAGAACCTCCATTTCCTAATGGTGGGCGATGGTGAATTGATGGAAGGTATGCGGCGCAAAGTTGACGAAATAAGTCTGAATGAGAAGTTCACTTTCACCGGTTACCGGGCGGATATACCCAATCTCCTCGCCGCTATGGATATCTATGTATTAACCTCGCTGAACGAGGGCTTCGGCAGAACCATCATTGAAGCGCAGTCCGCCAGCCTCCCGGTGATAGTGACAGATGTTGGAGGCGTACCTGAAATCGTCATCGACGGTGAAACGGGAATATTGATTCCGTCCGAAGATGCTTCCGCGCTCGCTCAAGCGATATCGAGACTTACCGGCGACTCACAACTTCAGAAAAGACTAATTGCCAACGCTCGGAAGCGGCTCAAGCGATTTTCTCTGCAGAACACCATCGATAATATTGAAAATTTATATCGAGAATTGTTATCTTCTTACAGTGCTGAACCCTCATAAGAGGGTCTCTTTCGTGCGCCCTTTCACAACTTAGAATGAAAATTGTGTTGCAATTTTTCTGGATTCCCGCTTGCCAGTCTGTCCGAGAATAGGAAAAAATGGATTATATACGATTTGGCGCATATTATATCTTATTGATAAATATAACATCTGGATTCCCGCTTTCGCGGG
>JABMRZ010000313.1 GCA_013202315.1 Candidatus Tariuqbacter arcticus
TGATTCGGAACCGTTGAAATACAAAGATGATGATGAATAAACTTTTCTAGGAAATCAGCGAAATCAAAAAAAATCAGCGGATATCAGCGGTTCAAAGAATAAAAAAAACTACCCATACAAAACAGCGAAGAACCAGTTTTTTGAACTATATAGGTTGATTATTTTCACTCTCTATTCTTTGGTTTGACCCTCCATATTATTCATAATCGCTGTTTAAGACGATATTCAAATCCAAATTGAAATCTTAATTCTACACGCGGATTATCGATTTTAATGTATTTAACAAAAATAAGCGGCAATGTCAAATTTTTCCGCTGAATTGTTGAATGGATTATCAGTGAATCGTGAACTCATTTATTTCCAAAACCTTCCCCTAGACCATCCCCATAGCCTATAGCCCACAGCCTATAGCCGATTTTAAATTACAACGCTGGTGTAAAATCTGTTTGATGAACATCTCCCGCTTTAATCACCGCTCATCGTCATCCATCTCGCGCAGGGCTCGGAGAATCGCCAGCGGACTGCTCCCCGTCGCCAGACTGGTAATCTTTTCCATCCTGAGCTGATCATTCTCGAATTTCTTCTTCATTCTGACTTCGTAAGCCTGCTTGAGGATTTCCAGCAGTTCCTCTAATTCATACGGTTTGGGCAGGTAACTGAAAGCCCCCAACTTGGTGCATTCCACCGCCGATTCCAATGAACCATGCCCGGTGAGGATGATGACTTCAAGGTATTTGTGTTCCTTTTTCAAGATTTCCAACACCTGCTTCCCGTCCATACCCGGCATCTTCAAGTCGAGAAGCGCCAAATCGAATTTCTTCTCCCTGGTGGCTTCTACCGCTTCTTCGCCGTTTATCGCTTTGGTAATATCGAATCCGCGCATTTCTAAACGCTGAGCGATTGAATCGAGAAATTCAACTTCGTCGTCCACGATTAACAGCCTGATTTTATCCGACATCTTTTTCTCCTTGTTATTATTTTAGAATCCAATCCAGCGCCAATATCCGAGGAAAGTCCAAAACCAAAGGACTAACAATGAAAGCGCCAGCACAATGGAACCATGCTTCAAGAAATCACCTAAAGTCACCAATTGTTCCCCGGTGATCGGATCCTTCGCCATAGTATAAGCGATGGCG
Organism: Candidatus Tariuqbacter arcticus; assembly: GCA_013202315.1. Taxonomy (GTDB): domain Bacteria; phylum Electryoneota; class Tariuqbacteria; order Tariuqbacterales; family Tariuqbacteraceae; genus Tariuqbacter; species Tariuqbacter arcticus. Next base: position 1,137 of record JABMRZ010000313.1, read on the forward strand.
TTGTTGGGAGTGCCGATTATCAACATATGGGCGAATGATGATGCGAACGCAGTCGCCAATCCCACCATCCAGGGATGAGTGCCTGAAATTGTCGCCATCGGCACCGTGATTGGCCCGATGGCGGATACCGTAGCCCCATCGCTCATAAAATTGGTGGTAATTCCCGTGAAAAGGCTGACCGCTATCGCCAGCCCTTCGCCGCTTTGCATAAAATTGGGTAGAATACTGACGAAACTATCCGCTAAGAAAAGCGCCGCTCCTGTCGAAGCCAGCCCCTTGCCCATCGCGCAAGCGCTGGCGTAGAGCGCTACAACTTCCCATTGTATCTTGGCGATGTCCCGCCAAGTGATTATTCGGAATATGTTCAACAATACAATACACAGTATCACCGGTCCCCCCATACCGAATACATCGCTGGCGGTTATCCATAAAAAGATTAACATTGCTAAAAGCACCGCGGTTATGTATTCCTTTTGATTCATAGGACCAATCTTTTCCGATGCCTGCTTCACCAAAGACGACACATTCAGCTGTTTCACTTTGACTTTACGGCGGCAGGTGATGAAGAAATATGAGGCGATAACTAAGGACATAACCGGAACGAAAGGCAGTCCATATTTAACCCACTGACCGAAAGAAGGAGCGTTTTCATAATCAGCCAATATACCCATCATCACCGCATTACGGCCGCCCGCGGCGGGAGAACCCGGTCCCCCGCAATTAGCCGCGAAACACAGCGACAGCACTAATATCACCGCCAAATATTTGTCCTTTGCCAAACCCGCGTTCCTAACCGATGTCGCATATACCATCATCAACAGCGGCATAAGGAACGCCACCAACGCATGTTCTGATATAAATGAACAGGCTATCCCCATCATAGGCAAGAAGATAAACAGCATTCTCCCCAACGATGTCGAGGGACCCAAAAGCAAGAGTCCGATGCGCCGGTCCAAACCGGTCTTGCCTATCGCCGAAGAAATTACCAAAACCCCGAAAATGAATATCACCGCATCCTTGGCGTAGGCTTTGGCAATATCGTTCGGCTGCAGCACTCCCAGGAAATACATAAACACCCCCACCAACAGCGCGGTTATCCCAATGGGTATAGCGCCGGAAGCCCAAAAGAGCGCCGCCACCACTAAGACACCCAGCATTACCTTCGCCCGAAAAGCCGCTTGTTCAGCGGTCAGCCCTACGAAGATTTTTTCGCCCGCTTCATTTATGAAGGTCTTTCCCAGTTTATAGCTTCGGCTGTAGTAATCGGCGATGCTTTCGCCGGATTTCATATTGGAATAAGAAGCATAGCCTACATTGCGGTCGGTGATCTGTCCGGTCTTCGGGGATGATAATAAATCCAGCATACTCTTCGGGGCTGGCATGATGACTATCAGGAAAAATATCAAGAATCCAAGAATGATAACGCCCGGGCGGGAATTCTGCGTCCCAAGCAGCCATTTCTTCAGCGAGCCCCTCTCCACCATCGGAATATCGTGTCTCGCCATCAATTGGACCTTATCGCTCCGGGCGGAATCGACCACTTTCACCAATTCATCGAGTTCGCATGGTTTCTCCAAATAAGTATAAGCCTCCAATCGCCCCACTTCCATCGCTGATTTCATACTCCCATGACCGGTCAACATTATGACCTGTAAGTCCGGTCGATATTGTTTAATCTCGCGCAAGACCTGTTCACCGCTTATCCCCGGCATCATCCTGTCGAGGAGGACCACATCGATATCAGGGTTGTTGCGCACAACCTTGACCGCATCCTTTCCGCTGTCCAACGCAATATTATCATACCCCCTTAGTTTGAGGCGTTCCGAGAGGGTATTTCGGAATTCATCCTCGTCGTCAATCAGCAATACTAACGACATAAAAATTCTCCACAATACATTTCAATTGTTTCGAGATGACTATAACTGATTAGATGTAACATTTTAGTTCTTCAATAATCTCACTTTTCGTCATTCTGGCAAGCGAAGCGCGTCCAGATTCGGCATATATAACGATTTTCATAAAGAA
>JABMRZ010000314.1 GCA_013202315.1 Candidatus Tariuqbacter arcticus
AATATACATCTTTTCATTCATCATTCAGTATTCATCAGTTTTTTCGCAAGTAATTGATTGTCAATGGGTTTGATAAATCAAACCCCTACGGTCGAAATCCATAATTGAGTTTTGAATGCCTGATGCATGCTTAAATCCGATTTAGGAAACAGACCCTTCAAGAACCAGTATAAGCAAAACGATTCCCGACAAGCGGGAATGACAATTAATTCAGAACCCATAGCCTATAGCCCATAGCCCACAGCCTATTTAACGAATCTCCCGCCCTAAGAAATACCGCGCAATGTTGACCGCAAAGTGAGTTATCCCCTCACGGGAAAAATGACAAACATCGATGAAATAATCCAAATTCTCATCCATCAACTCCGCCTGATCCACGAAATAACATTCATATTCTTCAGCCATATCTAACATTACGCCGTTGTGTATTTCCAACCCTTTCCGAACATTTTCCGACCTCCCATACAGTTCTACCGGCACTCCAATATCCATTTCACAACCATACCCCAAAGCGCCCGCTTTAAAACTTTCCTGGCTGTAACCCTCCGGTATCACATAAGCGAAGGTCATCAATAAAACCAGCTGGCTCCGCTCCTTAGCTAATTCAAGGATATTTTCCAGGTTTCCCCTGAACACATCGGCGCTGCGAACATCTTTTCCGTATTCCAACCATCCTTGCAGGGGTTCATGCGTCGGCACGAAAGACTGAGGATTAAGCTTTTCTATGCGCTTGCGGATGAATTCCCCCCACTTTAAAACTACCTTAAAAGCCAAAAAAGAGCGGTTCAGAACCGGAATATCCATCAGCCTCACCACCCGGTTCAATATGCTGTAATAACTGAAATGTGAATAATCATCCTGAAACATCTCAGGCGGGCAGTTGTTGGCGCGAAGTTCGTTGATTCCGTGATAGACTACTATCAGGTCAAAATCATAGCCTTCGTAGAGATATTTGTATTTATAATAGGAATCGAGTGAAGTATGCGCTTCAAAACCCGTCGAATAAGCTTTCACCTTCAGTTTTTTCTCCTGCATCCAGGGCAGTCCCTGAAACGCCCAGGCGATGAATGCCGGGTAATTCGCCCATTTGGAAGTCGACGCCCCCAAGCAAAGAATTCGGAATTCATCCGGCGGAATTTCGCAGCTGAATCCAGGATCCTCAAAGCCGTTGATGGGATTGGGAGGATATAACACTTGAATCGGCCTATCAACATCGGGGAACCGCTTCCGATAATCAGCCCCCACCCAGATTTCCAGCGCAATCAAGAGAATAATCAGAAACGCAAGGTTGAATCCGAAAACGGCCAGGAACTTCTTCATCCGAAACTCAATCTAAACAAAGGCTGTGGGAAGTGGGCAATAGGTTATAGGCTGTGGGCTGTAGGCTATAGGCAATAGGCAATAGGCAATAGGCTATGGGCTGTGGGCTATAGGCTGCAGGATTCCAGCACAAGTGCCAAATGACCAGTGCCCAATGACCAGTGCCCAATGACATACTACAAATCATTCATACCCCAGCGCTTCCACCGGCTTCATCTTCGCCGCTTTTGCAGCGGGCCACAACCCGAAGAATATCCCCACTGAAGCGGCGAACCCCACCCCTAACAGCGCCACCCAAACAGGCATTGAGGTGGGGAGGTATTGGTCTATTACCTTTGCGATGATAAACGCCAGCCCCACTCCGATAAATCCTCCGATGGAACAAATCACCGCCGATTCCACCAAGAACTGCCAGACAATATTGATGCGCTTGGCGCCGATGGCTTTGCGGATACCGATTTCACGAGTCCGCTCGGTGACCGAAACTAGCATTATGTTCATTATTCCTATCCCCCCCACAATCAAAGAAATACCGCCGATGACAATCCCCACCGTGTAAACCCCCGATGTCAACTGGTTATAGATTTTCATCAGCATCGACTGTTGATTAATGGCAAAGTCGTCTTTCTCGTCGGCTCTCAGTCCGCGTGCCCGCCGCATTATACCGGTGAGTTGATATTCCAAATCGTCCATCTGATCAGGATACTTCGCTTCAACCATAATCGTAACCCAATGATGCTTGCCAAAATTCTTGGTCAAAGCGCCGAAAGGGATAATCACCACATTATCCAGGCTGTGCCCCAGGAAATTCCCCTGCTCTTCCAGCACCCCGATGATGCGGAATTTTCTGCCTGAAATCGAAATTCTCTGTCCGATAGGATTGCGCCTTTCAAAAAGCTCATTCGCAACCTTGCTGCCGATGACCGCCACCTGCCGATTGCGCGCCACATCGACTTCGCTTAAGAAACGCCCGTAATTGGGATAAGTGGTCATTACATCGATATAATTAGCGGAAACACCTTCGATTGATACCCGGGAAAGACTCTTCTCTAAATATTTCACCGACTTATTGGTAGTAATACTGATAGCCGCCGTTGAAGCGAGGGTCGCTTGATTTTGAACAGTGCGGTATTCTTCATAAGTAACTTCAGGGCGATTCCGATACAGGAAATAATCGTCAGTAGCCACCCAAGGCAGCTTCTGAACGAACAATAAGCCCGATCCTAAGAAAGAAAGCTGCCCCTTTATCGACTCGTTCAACCCCTGGACGATAGTTATCATTAAAATAACCGTCATCACCCCGATTATTATCCCCAAGGTGGTCAAGACAGAACGAACTGGGTTAGCTTTTAGCGCCCTTGCGGCGATGAATAGCCCCTCGACGATATGCCGGAATAACATCCGCATTATGAATGGGCTCCCATATTGGCGGGATTATCCGGCGTTGTGCCGTTGCGCCACTCTTCACCGGCGATTTTCCCGTCCAACAGCCGGATTATCCGATTGGCGCAGTCGGCGATATATTCTTCGTGAGTGACCAAAATGATGGTATTGCCGGATTCGTGGATTCGATTGAAAATTACCATTATTTCTTCACCGGTCTTGGAATCGAGGTTGCCGGTGGGTTCGTCGGCGAGGATAATGGAAGGGTCGTTCACCAGCGCCCGGGCGATAGCCACCCGCTGACGCTGACCGCCGGATAATTCGCTCGGTTTATGGTTCATCCTGTCCGCCAATCCGACTTTCGACAACGCCTCTTCAGTCCGCTCGCGCCGCAATCGCGCAGGAGCGCCCTTGTAAATCAACGGCAATTCCACATTATGAAAAGATGTCGCCCGCGGCAGTAGGTTAAAAGTCTGGAAGACGAAACCGATTTCCCGATTGCGCGTCTCCGCGAGCTGGTTATCGTTCATCTCCTCCACATTGACGCTGTGCAGTTTGTAAGTCCCGGAGGTGGGGATGTCCAAACATCCGATTATATTCATCAGGGTCGACTTGCCCGACCCGGAAGGACCCATTATCGCCACATACTCGTTGGTTTCTATCGCTAAGTCCAATCCGCGTAGCGCCTCCACTTCCACCTTACCAACCTGGTAAGTCTTGTGCAAATCCTTTACTTCTATTAACGACAATATGCTTCTCCATTAATATATATTCACCACGGACAGCTTGTGCGAGAACTCCCCATAGGGATGTCATTCCGGCTTGTCCGGAATCTGTATGTATCTATGATACAATAAGTTAAAACATTTGTTAATCGTTATGTTTTTGAGAATATTACATTATCAGACACACTGGGAGACATGGAGACACAGAGAACGGAAATCATTGCGTGTTTTATGCCTTTGTGGTGAGAAATAACGGATTCTTTATCGCGCCTCTTCTTCCGACTCCCTCTCTTTGAACGACTTATCCTCCTTCACCAAATCACCGTCCTCAATCTTGTTGGCGAGTATACGATAGGGACCGGATACCACCTTTTGACCTTCGTCCAAACCATCTAAGATTTCAATATCGGTGTCCGAAGTTATCCCGGTCTTCACCGGCGTCATACTGACAGTATCCCCTTCTTCAACCACGAACACCACTTCAATCATATCTTCTTCGTCCCGGTCGCGGTCATATTTGGAATGTCGCCGTTCGCCTTTCTTAGATTCATCCTTGCCTTCCTCAGATTCCTCTTCGCCTTCGACTTCAGGATAGCGCATCGCCACGCACTGGATAGGGATTTGAATAGCGTCATCATGGCGTTCGACTTCTATGTCCACAGTAGCGGACATCCCTGGCCTGACGCCATCAATATTCTCCAACACACTGATCTCCACTATGAAATTGGTGACTTCATCCTGGGTTCCAAAGCCGCGTGTAACGGCAGAATTGGCGATGCGGGTGACTTCACCCTTGAACACCGTATCGGGGAAAGCGTCGATTTCAATCTCCACCGGGTCGCCCGTTGAAACATAGACCACATCGTTTTCATCGACTTCCACTTCAGCCTCCATCTGCGATAAATCGGCAATCACCATAATCACATCTTCCTGAAAGGAAGCGCCCAACACCATTTCCCCCTTTTCCTTATTCATCTGTGAAACCACACCATCCATAGGGGAATAGATTTCCGTTTTGGAAAGGTCATCCCTGGCTTCCCGTAAAATAGCTTCGGATTGTTCAACCTGCCCCTCCGACAACAGCATATTCGCTTCCGCCGTCTGCAGTTCCGCTATGGATGCGAGATTCTTCCTGTGGAGTTCTTTCAAACGGTTGTATTCCATCTCTGCTTTCCACAGCGATGCTTTGGACGATTTCAAGCCTGATTCCGCTCGTTCGACCGCCGCTTGGTATCTTTCCCTGTCGAGGCGGAGCAGGAAGTCCCCTTTATGCACGCTGTCCCCCTCTTCCACGAATAAATCAATGATATTGCCGGACACCTTAGCGGAAATCTTCACTTCCACCACCGGCTTGATTTTCCCCGAAGCTGACACGGTTTGAACAATTGTCCCCCGCTCAACCTCGTCAATCTGCACCGCCAATGCGGTGTCCGGCTTGCGCAGAACATTCGCCAGCACAATCACCGCCAGCACAATCACAATGCCAAGGATGATGAACAGTTTCTTCTTGCTTTTCTTTTTAGTTTTTGCCATGAAAATCCCTCTTTAACAGGGGTTTAATATGAACAAACCCGGAAATTAGTCTTCAATATTTAAATTAAAAATAATAAACCGACTACCGACTACTAACCACCGACCACTCTAAGAGCATTCTATAAAACACCCCTATAGCCCATAGCCTACAGCCTATCGCCTACTTCAGCTTTCCCATCGCCTTCGTAAGCCGGGATTGTGCGAATCGATAATTATACTCCGCCTGAATTTTTTGCGCCCGGGCCGAAGTCAACGCCAACTGAGCATCTATTTGCTCCAAAATAGTACCAGCTTCCAATTCATAACGGGCGGTGGAAAGTTTCATATCCTCCTCGGCGGAAAGCACTCTCTCAGTGGCGACCACGATGCTTTTTTCAGCTTCTTCCAAACCGAGATAAGCTACCTTCACTTCCAATATGACATCCCTTCGCGCCTGTTCAAGGTTATCCTGAGCGGCGCGTTTACCAACCTTCGCCCGGCTGATATTCGCGTGAGTTGAGAGCCCGTCAAATAAGTTAATGCTTAATGAAAGCATTGCGGACCAATCATATTGATTATCTAAAGGAGTATCCAAATTATAAAATTTTGAAGTCCCATAACCAAAATTATAACGCCCAGTTAATTGGGGTAGATATGCAGAACGAGCCATGTTGATGGTATGCTTTGATGACTCTTTGTCAAATTGAGACTTCTTCAAGGCGGGATGATTCTCCAGAGCGATTTGCACCGCATCTTCATAATCCAAATCCAAAGGTGCTTGCGGATCAACTTCAGCCACGGTCGTCTCCCGGTTGACATCTAATCCCAAAAGATAATTCAAATTTGCACGAGCGACTTCGAGATTAGTCTGAGCTATGATAAGGTTAAGCCTGTCTTCCTCAACCTTCACCCTCGCTTTGAGCACATCGGTGCGGGAAGCTGAACCGACTTCCTCCATGCTTTCCGCTCTCCTCAGCGCTTCGGTGCTGCTCTTCAGAGTTTCCTCGTATACCCCCAATAATTGTCGCTGCTTCAACAGATTCAGATATGCCTCTTCAACGCTGTATATCAATTCCTGACGGACATCCTCAAAATCGTATTTTGAAGCCAAATAGTCGGATTTCGACTTCTTGTTGTTGGCAATGGTATGTCCGCCATCCCAAATTGTTTGTTCCAAATCGAACCAAGGGGAATATAGCGTGCTAGAGTTAGTTTCTGAGAACAGAGTATAAATCCTCTGCCATTCTTGATGCCTATAGCTTATACCGGCGGAGATAGTGGGCATAAAATCCGACCGCGCCACCGACTTCAGCAATCGATAATCCTCCAAAGTCGCCTTGGCGTTGAGTAGAGTTGTATTGTTTTTCAATGCGATTTTTATGCATTCTTCAAGGCTTATCGGTGCCTCTGCCGCTAATAACACTGATGATAGAATAAGAATCAGTAGTATAATAGAAATTTTCTTCATCAAGCTTCCTCAATTGTATCATATAGTTAGACTGATTTATCTTGAAAATAGCCGGTTCGTAAGTCCGCGAGCCGGGAATTTTCATACTTGGTGGTGCGAGGATTCGCGAAGTGAAGCCCTCGCATGAGGGTTTACTTTGAAATTTGATTATAGGCTATAAGTATACTAACACACAAGATAGTTTGACGAACAAGCGTGCCCGTCCTTCCGCTTTGCCAGTTCCAGCTTGCCCGGAATAAAGCTCTGCTTCAACTCGCAAACCGCAGTCCGCAACTCGAATCTTTGCGCCCTTTGTGCCTTCGTAGAGGAAAAATTCTAATCCTTATCCCCCAAAAGACATACTTAAATTTGAAATGAGAATGGACACCCCGGAGACCAGAAGATACATTACTCCCACCACAATTAAGGGCTTCTCGGTTTTAGTCTTGTAGACTATCCCCATTCCAATGGCGATGAGGATAATCTTCCAGATGACGAAAATATCGAAGATCGCGGCGATTTTGAAAGCGAGCGCATCCTTCATCTCCGCCGGGAAAAACGCCGCCGGCGAAAAGTAAATCTCAAGGGTCTTCTTGCTCAAAATCATCGGCAGGCGAATCGCAGTTGAAATCAGACCGATAAGCGAAGAATAACAATATACGCTCATCATCTTCTTATAGCTCGACTCCCCGCCCATAATAACATTACCGGCGAAAAGCAGCGCCCCTGCGACTATGAAAGCAATCACCAGCGTAGATATAACTATAGATACTATGCCCGGAATCTTCCCCGCTTTCATTTGAATCTCCAGCGCCCTGTCGATTTCACCCTGTGACATATCGGTCTTCTCCAACGCTCCCCGCCGCATCTCCAGGCTCGATTCTTCAATGATAGGCCAGGCGAGCGTTGTGAAAACTAACGATAAAGCCACAATGATAATGAGTGGCGCCCAGAAATCCGGCTTGCGGTCCAAGCTGGTGAAAGTCCTCTTCGGGTCGAGGAAAACACCGACAATCTTCGCAATCAGCGACATTTCGCCGCCGCTGGCTGGGGTAACCTCCCCGCTAAAATCCTGATATTCGTTTTCATTATCATTCATAAAAACCTCTTCTTTATTAGACACTATTAAAGTGAATATAGTTTCAGGTATTTTCAAGAAACCTTCACCGCCGTCCCGTAAACCAGGATTTCGGATGCGCCCTGCATGGTCATCGAAGTTGTGAATCGCACACCCACAATGGCGTCCGCCCCCAATTTTTCCGCTTCAGCCGTCATCCGGGCGATGGATTGTTCCCGCGCATCAGCCATCATCTTGGTATATTCATTGATTTCGCCGCCGACAATATTCTTTAAGCCGGCGAAAATATCGTGCCCAATATGCCGGGCGCGTATGGTATTCCCCTTCACCAAACCCAGGTATTTGATCACTGTTTTGCCTGGAACCTCGAATGTGGTTGTGATTATCATTGATCAACCTCCTGAAAGTCTTCTTTCTGGCTTCGTTCTACTAACGCTGCGATTAGGAGAATAATCAAGCCAACAACTGCGATTACAATTCCCGCTTTCAACATTATTAAGGGGCCGCTAATCAGCAGCAACGCTACTTTATAGAGCGCGAATGTTGCGATCAGCCCTCCTCCGATAATCAGGCAGATGAATCCTAACAATTTCATCGTTGTATTCCCTATAATAAATATAATGTGTTTATTCGCTCAGCCATTCATCTTTGTGTGTCAGGAAATATTCCTTCGCCGCTTCATACTCATTGGGGATAACACCGTCAAGGATAGCCTGTTCGATGGCTTTTTTGATTCTACCCACCATCGGGCTCGGCGGGATACTGCATATTTCCATTATTTCATCGCCCCGCACCGGCGATTGGAAAGCCTTCATCTTATCCTTGGCTTCAACCTCGTTCATCCGCTCAACCATGCGGTCGAAGTTTTCCAGATACCGCTTGACCTTGCGATTATCCCCGGAAGTGATATCCGCCCGGCAGAGGATGAGAAGCTTTTCCAAATCATCCCCCGCCTGAAACATCAACCGCCTGATAGCGCTGTCGGTGACTTCAATTCCCGCTAGATTCACCGGCCTCATATGCAGCAAGGTGAGCTTTCGCGCAAGTTTGATCACATTATTGGGAAGGCGAAGGCGTATACCGATTTTTTCCACCACCCGGGCCCCCAAATCCTCATGCCCATAGAAGGAAAAACCATCTGCCGGATCGAACTGCTTGGTGAGCGGTTTAGCGACATCGTGTACCAGTGCGGCGAACCGGGTCACCGTATCCCCCCCGGAAGCGGCGACATTATCCATAACTTTCAACGAATGCAGGAAAGTATCCTTGTGATTGAATTTCCCACGCCGTTCCACCCCCGTTAATCGAGCCACTTCCGGCAGGATTTTCTCTAATATTCCCAATCCCAGCATCGGCTTCAATGCCTTTGAAGGCTTAGGGAGCTGTAGTATTTTCCATAATTCGAGGCTGATCCGTTCGGCTGAAACTCTATCCAATTCCCCCGACGCCGATTTCATCGCTTCATATATTATGGATTCGACAGCCAATCTGAATTGTGCCGTGAACCGGAGTGCGCGGATAATCCGTGCCGGATCATCGCTAAAAGTAATCACCGGATCAATCGGCGTGCGCAACTTTCGAGCTCGCAAATCGGCGATACCGCCGGCAGGGTCGAAAATTTCCAATTCGCCTTCAGTGGTCAATTTCGCCGCAATCGCATTGATGGTGAAATCGCGGCGCAGCAGGTCGGCTTCCACCCATTCACGCTCGGCAAGATTTTTCCCTGGAACGCGAGGCTCGGCGAATTCCAGTCTACCGCCCTTATTAACGAAGAATGCCGTCCCGAATTTGGGGAAATGCACCACCTTCCCGCCGGACATCTCCAAACTCGCTCTTTCCGCGAAAGCCTTCACCGGTCCTAATACTAAAAAATCGCTGTCCGCGATTCCAACCCCCAACACCCAATCCCGTATCACCCCTCCGACCAAGTAGACCGGCAGATTCATCCGCTGAGAAAGTCGGGCGATTCCGCGCCAAGTGTCTGTATTCTTTATCTTCAACTTCATTAATAATAAAATTTACCACAGAAACACAGAGGCACAAAGAAAAATGGCTATAGGCTATGGGCTGTAGGCTTTGGATTATGCGCAAATTTGTTTCGTGCTAAATATTTCCGTTGATGTTTAATGTTCATTCTGTCACTCCCGCCCCTCCTGTCATTCCCACGAAACAGTCTGTCTAAAAATATCCCAATCTTGTCATTCCCGCGAAAGCGGGAATCCAGATTTTTATATTTATCAATAAAATAATATATGCGCCAAATCGCATATAATCCATTTTTTCCTAGTCTCGGAAAAACTGGAAAGCGGGAATCCAGAAAAAGATAG
>JABMRZ010000315.1 GCA_013202315.1 Candidatus Tariuqbacter arcticus
AAATTTAAAATTCGAGCCGATTCCGGACAAGCAGGAATGACGCAAAATAGAGGCAACGGTCAATCAAATCCCAGTTTGGGAGAAACCGTGCCACCACTTGATTAAAGGTGTCGACTGCGGAGAGTCGCCAGCACTGTGAAATATCGACAATTTTTTGTCGATGTCAGCGAAATAAGCGCCTAATCAGCCTCCACTTTTGCTCCGTATCTCAGATAGGCTCCAATCACATTGATATAGCCGACTGTAGTATCGCCATCCGCTGCCAGTCCTCTATAAATCTTTCCGCATAGAAACAAATCGCCCGATGCTTCTTGATTGCTCAGGTTAATCGCAGCCACCTTCACTTTTGTATTGCTGTCAGGAACTTGTTGAGCAACAGAGTCCGTTGTTTCAGATGAAGAGGTATCGTCGTTCTGTATGAATTTATATTAGCATTTGAATACCCGCGTTATTCAGCCCCTCTACCCTTCCCAAAAATGATTATTGTTTAAGATTGTAAATCACTACATCATCAAAATATGCACGGGTGCAATAAGTACCAAGAAAAAACATGCCATGCTTATATTTTTGAATTTCCGGATCCATTATATTTATCATTTCTTCTCCATTGAGAAAGCACTTAATAGTTGCGCCCTTTAGCACCACTCTAATGTCATACCAAACGCCTTCATTAATTGATATTTGCCGCATCGTATCCTCAATATTTCTATATTTTACACTTTTTCCGGTGACAGCCAGGAGGTTAAGGTAAGTCTGCAGAACCGATGTCCTGTTTCCACCAGCTCCAATGTTCCAGATTAGGGCGTCTCCATTCTCTTTCAATTTAACTCCGATGCAGAAACCTGATTCACCATCAATTTTTTGTGCTTTCAAGCGAATCTCACACCCAGCCCAATTCATTTGCCCGGCGGTTATCATTGAAAAAACGGTTTTGTCATTTTGGGTGAGCATACCCTCAACAATTAACCACTCACCACGCTTTGCGTGCCAATCGGTTCCGATTATTTCTCGATCAAAGCTATCCATTAATAATTTAGTGCCTTGTAGTTCAGTTTTCGCTGATTCTGTAGTTCTACGAACTGGTTGTGCGAACTTGCCCATCAGTGAAATGATAGTCTCGTCTTTTTCAATTTTTGCGGAAGCTACTGCGAATAAAGAACCATCAATAGTTGATATCAATCTGGCATTAATCTTGATGCATGTACTCAAATCGGTGATAGTTCCGGTTGCAATTGCATCAACCCCAAGGATTTTTCCAACTGCTATCGCCGATTCTGGGTCTATAAGCCCACTCAAGGACAATCCTTGTTCGCTAAGAACCCTATTAAGCAATTGTCTTTCTATTACTTGAAATCTATTAGTCATGAAAAGTCTAGTTATGAGTTCTTCAGAGATATATTTACCCAACTCTGTAATAGTTCCATCAAGGTTTGAACATTCAAGCACAGCGATCTTCTGCTTATTATTTGCATTAAGGTTTTCAACTATCTGGTTAGTTAAATGTTGTAAGCCGGTGTCAATATCTAACAACTTGCTTTGTGCTTTGGCATTGTTGAAAAATACCCAAAACAATAGGATATATACTAATTTAGTAAAAATATATTTCATAATATTACTCCTCAGATAGTTTTTATTATCCTACAAGATTTTCATTTCGACTCTACGGTTAAGAGCCCTTCCTTCTTCGGTTATATTATCTGAAATCGGAATCTTCGAACCATAACCTTTAATGACAATATTTTTCAAAGGGACCTCATGTTCCTTTAAATAACGGGATACTCGCAAGGCGCGGTTCATAGATAGTTGTTGATTGAAATCCTCATCACCGATATTATCAGTATGACCTGAAATCTCGACCCTTAGATCCTGATTGTCTTTAAAGAACTTTACTGCTTCATTCAAAGTAGGAATCGATTCCGGACGGAGCTCACTACTGCTAAAATCGAAAAGTACATTTTGCAGGGTTATTTTAGAACCCTTCTTAATCATTACTAAATCTAATGTCTCTTCTATGTTTGCCGCGGTAATAACATTTCTATAATCGAGGTTTAAAGTTGCAGGCAGGTATCCTGACAAATTAGCAGTTAAAGTATATTGCTTGCCCAAAGGCAAATCCAACTTAAATTTACCGTCTGAATCAGGGCAGCATTCTGCAAATACTTCTAATGAAGGAAGTTGGTATGCAGTTATTTTCACCGACTTATTCAATTCAGCGGGTATCCCTTGAAGAGTGCCATCCACTATTACCTTTGCTTTCTCTTTCAAAGTCAAATATTCCTCCTCAATAATACTATATTCCATTGTAAGATCGTCTTTACGCAACAATAAATCTTGGTAGACATCTAAAGCTGCTTTCTGATTGTTCATCTGTTCATAGCAGCTAGCCAGGTTCATCAAAGCAGGAATGGCAAAGGTGGATAAAGGGTATTGTTCCAATAATTTTCGAAGGGTTTCAGCCTGTTTTTCCATATCACCCATCTCAGAATAAACCTGTGCGCTGTGATACAAAGCCCTATCACTAATACCCAGAACTTGATAATCTTTATAAACCGACTTTGTAATCAGTAAAGCTTGTTCTAATTTACCTTCATTTACCATTTCTGTTGCCATTGTTAAAAATTTATTTGGCAAATCCTTTGAAGTCTCCCACTGTTTGTCAGACATTATTTGTAGCAGCAAGGGATCGTTCGGCTCTCGTTCCAATACCTTGAGCTGGTATTCAGGAGTTTTACTAAGAGTCAATTCATTAAATTGGATTTCAGCCTGCCGTAAAATGACACCATCAACTTCCGCCTTTTCAAGCAGGGTCTTGAGTAGCAAGGAAGCCTTTTCCGGCATGTATAGATTCTTCCAACAAATATTGGCTTGAAGCAGTAGGGCTTGGTCTTCATACGATGAACCTGGTAATAATATCAGTAATTCATCAAGTGTTTCCGCCGCTAATAGGTTTTTTTTCATTAGGGATTGTGTCAGGGCCAATTGATAGTAGAGTTGGTCTCCAATTTCTAATGATAAATACTGCTCTTTATGATTTAGAAGGAGTTGTTCAGCTTTTTCTAATTCACCCTGTTTCGTGTACAATTCAGCCAATTGCAGAATGGATTGACCATATTTATCACTCTCTCGATATTGTTGCCCAATAGTCTGCAGCAATATTTCTGCTTCATTATAATTGCCCCTTTCACAATCGGCGAAAGCCAGCTCAATCAGACAATCATCACTGTAGCGACTCCAAGGATAGACTTGCACGAGTTCCCTACATAAAGATAATGCAGTGTCTGGAAATTCGTTGGATTTATTCCATTGAATTAATTTCCATAATTGTTCATCAGCCGCTATTGAATTTGGATGCTGCAGTAGAAACTCTTTATAATAATCATTAATATCTATTGCGTTTGTAGTCTCGGCTCTTTTAATCCGAAGTAAGTTAGACCGCTCCAAGCTGAACATGCTTTTTGAATTATTGAAATACCTTATTATTTCATTCGTAATTGTATCTTCATCCCGCTTAATACTTTCCTTGGCGAGTAAATAGTAAACCTCGTCTCGATAACTACCATAAGTCTTTTTTATTGATTTTTTTGATTCAAGCTTTAGTGTATCCACCAGTGAAAGCTGTCTTCGAAAAGTAATAAATTGTCTTCTTTCTAGTGAAATAGTTAAATCCGTTTTTGCACGAATGATTGAATTTTCATCATAAATAGCAATGGAAATTGTTCCTCTTGAAGGTACCTCCAAATTTGATCCTTTAAATCGACATTTGAATTTGAGTTGACGATTTATTTTGGTGAGCATATCGAAGTAAATATCCGAGAGTTCGGTTGGATTATCCGAGGCAGCGAATTGTCCTTTAGATTGTTTGGCGATGTTCCTGCCAGAAGAACTTCTGACCGCTCCTTCACTAAAGTCTATGAAGTAAAAAGGGATACCAGAGTCAGCAGCACGTTTTTGCAGAGATTTATACCGGGTTCGGCTTCCCACATCCTCTCCATCAGTTAAAACGACAATCGATTTTTGCCCTTCCTCTGTGAAACCATCAAAGTAGGTCAATGCGTGAAAACAGGCGTCATTAAGATATGTTTTATTAGTTAAATTTCTGAAATAGTTCTTTTTTTTGAGATAGTAGAATGAATCAGTGATAGGTATCAGGATTTCGGTATGCCAAAGTTGACCCAAAAGATGTTCCTGAAAATATAGCTCATCAAATAAATGCTCCTGAAAACATATTACTCCAACATGGGAATCCTTTCTTAAGCCTTCGAGAAATATCTTAATAGCCTGCCGCACATGATGAATTTTACCTTTCATCGATGAGCTATTGTCAACCACCATAATAATATCGCTTTCTTGGTTGACAATAAGATTAAATTGTCCCTCATTCAAGACTTCGCATTCGTTTTCATCCCATTTGACTTCAATCTTCCACTGTTTGATATCATGCGGGGTCAGTTCAAGTGCGTTTTCGGCGAATAAATAGAGATTGAAATCAGGCCAATCGCGGTTTTCCACACCAAATATGGTTGGATTGACTAGATTCTCTCCGAAGGAAATGGTATGGAAATTTGCGAGAAATATCAAACCAATAATTAGTCGTTTATTCAATTCGTGTACCTCCATTTTTGAATTTGAATCATGATACTGAACAGGATTTTAAGCACTTTAAGTAACTTATTATATTTTAGTATATTAATACAAAATGATTAGTGGTATTAATTAATTATTGTATCCAAAATCGCTATCTTCTTAATTTTGCAAATTACATTTAATTTTTAATAATGTCAAGTATTTAATTTAGAATCTTTCAGGACATTGTTCCAACTGGACATTGAATTCCTGCACCGCCCCCAATCCAACCGGCGCATAGAAAGTCTTGATGTGGTCAGTCTGATTATCCACAATATCGCTGGCTTTTCCCCCCAGGACCCAGGCGAGTTTTTCAATGGCGCTTTCCATCAGTACGATTTCCAAAGTGCAGCCGCCTCCGATCAATTCACCTATGAAGACAGCACAGAATTATTGGAAAATATACCGGGAAAGCCGGGCGGCAGTAATTCGAATATTGCATCCAATTCTTCAATGCATTTCAAATTCAGAAAGAGGACGCAATATCTGTATCCCATTGTAATAGACACTATAAATATTGAAGGAATAGTTCCGGAAGCAGGAGATGAAATCGGCGTTTTCATGTGGGATACTCTATGCGTTGGCGCAAAGGTCTATGATGGAAGCGGCAGTATAATAATAACTGCCTGGCAGGATGAGATAAACACTCCCGCAATAACGGACGGTTACATTGATTATGAAACTATGTCATTTAAATATTGGGATACTTCAGATGAAGAAGAATTTGACATTACCTTGAGTTATTCCATAGCTTCAGCGGGGGATGAAGCAAATAAGACCTACACCACAAACCCGGTATTCGGTCTGAAAAACTATGCGAAAATTACATTCTGCGGTAATCCAAATATAGCTGTTCCGGCAAATTTTACTCTTCATCAAAACTATCCCAATCCCTTCAACCCTATTACCAACCTAAGATTCGAATTACCGGAAGTATCAAATGTCAAATTGAATGTCTATAATAT
>JABMRZ010000316.1 GCA_013202315.1 Candidatus Tariuqbacter arcticus
ATTCAAAACTCAAAATTCAAAACTCAAAACTCAAAACTCAATAATCCAACTATAAAGGAGATAATATGACCGACAAATTCAAAATCCAGTTGGATGAAAGCGACAACTTCGGTGCGGATATGAAGGTGGTCGGCGTGGGAGGCGCCGGCAACAGCGCCATCAACGGAATGATTTCCAACCGCTTGAACGGTGTGGAATTCATCGCGGTAAATACCGATATCCAAGCCCTTGAAACTAACAAGGCTAACTTAAAAATCCCCATCGGCAAGAATGTCACCAAGGGTTTGGGCGCCGGCGCCGACCCCAAGAAGGGCCGCGCCGCTATCGAAGAAGACCGCGATGTGGTGGCGGAAGCCATCAGCGGCGCTGATATGATATTCATTACCGCCGGTATGGGAGGGGGCACCGGAACCGGCGCCGCTCCCGTAATTGCCGAAATCGCAAGATCCTACGGAGCGCTTACCGTCGGCGTGGTCACCAAACCCTTCAATTTTGAAGGTCCCAAGCGGATGAAGCAAGCCCTGGGCGGAATCATCGAACTGAAAGAAAAGGTCGACACCCTGATAATCATCCCCAACCAGCGCCTGATTACCCTGGTGGAAGACGACACTCCCCTGGATGAAGCCTTCAAAATCGCCGATAGCGTACTCCTGCAGGCGGTCAAAGGAATTTCCGACCTGGTCAACATCTCCGGCAGAATCAACCTTGATTTCGCCGATGTCCGCACCATTATGTCAGAAGGGGGAGACGCACTGATGGGCATCGGAATCGCCGCTGGCGAAAGCCGCGCCGCCGAAGCCGCTAACGCCGCCATCTCCAGCCCCCTGCTGGAAGATGTCAGCATTAAAGGGGCGAAAGGGGTGCTCATCAACATCACCGGCGCGCCGGACCTCTCCCTGCGCGAAATCGACGAAGCGAATAATATCATTTACCAGGCTGTCGGTGATGATGCCAATATCATCTTCGGAGTGGTCTACGATCCATCTATGAAGGATTCCCTTCAGGTAACCGTCATCGCCACTGGATTCAACCAAATGAGCCCCGAAATCCAAAAACCGCGCGAGACCCAAAGGCTGATTGAATTCAAGCCTTATGATGAAGAAGTTCACACCATCCCAACTATCATCCGCCGAAAAGCCGGAAATGCCAGCAGCGAACATAAACTCGACCCCAATAAATGCGAAACTTACAGTTTGGATGAACTGGAAAAGCCGACCTTCCTCCGCAAACAAATGGACTGATGAAGCGCAAACCGGAAATCACCCCGCTTGAAAAAGCCCTTTACAGTTATCCGGCTGGGCGCTTTAAAATTGCCCTGCTCTTTCCCAATTCCTATGAAGCGGCGATGGGCAGCCTCGGCTTCCAAACCGTCTATCGCAGCTTGAATTCCATTCCGGATTTCACCGCCCAACGATATTATTCCCTGTCGAGAGAAGAAAAACCTTCGCCCGGCTTCCCAATCCTGGCGCTGTCTATCGCTTACGAACTCGATTTGATTAACTTCATTCGGAGCTTAATCGACTGGAATATCGAACCCTTAGCGGCCAACCGCGCCGGTCCCCTAACAATAGCGGGCGGTGTCCTCACCTTGATAAACCCCCTGCCGCTTGCGCCGTTTGCCGATATTGTGATGCTCGGCGACGGCGAACTGCTGATCCCCCGCTTCGCTAAAATTTACGCTGAAAACTACCTCGGCGGCAAGGCTGCCGTCCTGCAAGCGGCTTCCCAACAAAACGGCTTCTGGGTTCCATCGATGTGTCGCCCACCGGAATTCAAACCTCTGCTTGAGCCGAGGCGCTCTCCCCTGCATTCGGTCATCCTTTCATCATCGGCTCATTTCGGGAGTATGTTCCTGATTGAAATCGGCAGGGGATGTCCCCGGCGATGCCGCTTCTGCGCCTCCTCATACATTCATAACTACGAATACCATCCCCTTGGAAAGCTAATGGAAGTGGTGGAGGGAAATGTGCCGCCTCCAACAACTATCGGCTTAATCGGTTCTGCGCTTTCAGACTATCCTGATTTAATTAAGCTCCTGCGCAAACTGGTTTCCAAAGGCTATAAGCTGGGGATTTCCTCACTCCGGCCGGATGTCCTGACCCAGGAATTGGCGGGCTTATTAGCTGAAGGGGGCGTAAGAACCCTGACTATTGCTCCCGAAGCCGGTTCCCTCCGAATGCGAAAGTTGATTGGCAAGGGGATTTTCGATGAGTTAATTTACGATAGTATCCGCTTCGCCGCCGAGGCTAAAATTCCCAGATTGAAGCTATACTTCCTGATTGGCTTGCCCGGCGAATGCGAAGACGACATTCGTGCGATTGTCGAAATGGTGAATAAGATTTCCCTAATCGCCCCCGATGTCTCTTTGGAGCTTTCGATTAACGCTTTCATCCCTAAGTTCCACACCCCTTTTGCTGAAGCGGGAATGGCTTCTGAATCGTATCTTAAGAAGGTTCGCCGGTATCTGCGTAATGAGCTTCCGGGTATGAAGTTCTCCCCTCGCAGCGCCGCTCTGGAAACCGCCCAGGCGATTATTTCTCAGGGGGATGAAAATGTTGGGCTTGCCTTGCTCGATTCAGCGCAATCAGGAATATCGCTGAAAAACGCCCTGAAAAGGCGGGGAATAGACTGGAAGACCATCGTCTCATCCCGCTGACTCCGCTTAGTAAAACACCAAAGGGACTACTAAGACATTTTTTCATTCCTTCATACCTGCGTTTCTCAATGGTAAATAACCGGCAGTCTGCAACTTTTTTTTACTTAAATGGGAACCGTATTCCCTTAGTAATAGTTCAAATACTTGAATTGCCATTCTACTGCGCCTCATATCTCAAACAACTATTCACCGTTCACCGTAACAAATGAGGTTCCAAATGCTAAGTGAAAAGCTATTGGAAATTCTGGCTTGCCCCCAATGCAAGGGCGACCTTGACTACGATAAAGAAGAAAATGTCCTCATCTGCCCCGAATGCCGGTTGAAGTATCAAATAAAAGAGGATATTCCGGTGATGCTCATCGATGAAGCGGAAAAATTCTAATTCCGTGTTAAAAGCATCACCCCTAACCCCTAACCCCTGTTTATAAGGAAATTCAGCCTATAAAAGTTCGTTAAAGGTTTTTCGATTTACTCACTACACAGCTCTTATTAGTTGAATGGGCCTTTAACGAACATCTCTGCCGGATATTCTCAGGCGAATGTTCGGTTTTTTTAATATTATGAGGGACTTCCGTAACACCCGTTATGAAGAACATCACCATATCCTCAGTGGGAATTCTGTTTTTATTATCCATCCAATTGCTAGCCCTCGAAGACTTCCCCGACCTGCAAATAGTTGATTCCGGGCTTAACGGCTTAACCGTTATTTATTCCCCCTTCACCGAAAACATCTCCCAGTCTTCTGGTCAAAGCGGCGTCAAACTCGACCTCCCATTCCACGCAGCAACCGGTTCGCCGGGAGAATTCCGGCTGCCTTTCAGGCGTCATTTGATAGCAATTCCCCCGGGCGCTGAAGTTTCCCTCAATATCAACCAGCTTAATACCCATAAACTTTCCAATGTGGAACTGGAAAGAATCCCCCCCGATTCAAATTTCACCTCTGATAAGGATGACCCTTCAAGCGGTTCCATAACCCAATTCATAACCGTATCCGAACCATTCCGCTTTCGCCGCTATCAAGTGGTGGAAATCGTCCTGCACCCCGCCCTCTACAACTCCGCTCAGCGCGCTTTGACTATCGTCGAACAAATTAACTTCACTCTGACTTTCCACGGTGGGAGCCCCACCGGTATAGCAGAACCCCATTCCCAGCGTCTGAAAAGCGTCATCCTGAATTATCAACAGGCGAAAAACTGGTCTATCCCTCCCAGCCGAAATAGTTCATCCAGCCTGCCCGGAGGCTTGCTCTTCAAAATGCCCGTCGATGAAGAGGGACTATACCGTCTAACCTACGCCGATTTAGAGGAATTGAACATCGAGCCCGCCGATTATCCCCTCGATTTGGTCAGTATTTATAATAATGGCGGCAGGGAATTATCAACTTTGATCAGCGCTCCCACCATCGATTCCCTCATAGAAAACCCCATCTATATTTATGACGAGGATTCCGACAGCACCTTTGATCCGGAAGATTACCTCCTCTTCTATGGTATAGGAACCTGGGGCTTTGAACAAATCTCGCCCGGTTATTTCGCGCATTATAACAATCCCTATACTTACGATAATATCTATTGGCTGGAATTGAAGCAGACCGGCGCTCCCGGTAAACGGATGCTCCAATTCGGCGCCCAAGGCTCCGCAGCCGAAACCGTTCAAACCACCAAAGCCAGGGTCTACCGCGAAGACGAAAAAATAATCTACGCCGGTTCAGGCTTCACTGGTTCCGGGCTCGAATGGTACGGCGACCTCTTCACCGGCTCGATGACCCGTTCCTACACGCACAGCTTCGAGGATGTCGAGTCCGGGTATTATAAGATAAAGCTGCGGATGAAGAAAACCAGCTCATACTTGAAAATAGATGTCTTTTGGAATAATACCCTCATTGGCAGCGTCACTTCCTCCAACACCTACACCTTCACCGGCGAGGATTTAACTAAGGAAGGCTTGAATTCCCTCAAACTGCAAAACGCCCTAAATGATTACGGTTCTTATGGCACCGCCTATATCGATTGGTATGAAGTCGAATACTCCCGGTATTTGATGGTCGAAAACCAATTTGAAAGCGCAGGGATACTCTTTGAGTCTCCACTCGGTTCAGGGATCGCATATTACGATTCTCTGTCCGGGCTTTCAGATTCCGCCTTCATCTTTAAAATCACTCAATTCGATGATGTTCAATATACCCGCGGGAAACGGTTCAAAGACGATTTATCCTCCACTTCCGCAGAAAGATACTTCGCCTGCGATGAAGCCGCCTTCAAAGCCGTCGATGACATTTATTTATATGTGCCGCCTCAAAGCGATTTCATCGACCTCCGCACCGCTTCCAACAAAGCTGGGTATCTATTCATCACTCATTCCGATTTTTATTCCGGGCTCGATGACATCGTGAATCTCTGGGCGAACCAAACTGGATTGCTGATAAAAAGGGTCGACATCGCTCAGATATTCGACCAATTTTCCGCCGGACAATACGACCCGGTCGCCATCCGCAACTTTCTCCGCTATGCGGTCGATAATTGGGACATTCCACCCTATTTCACCGCCTTCATCGGCGACGGCGATTATGATTTCCTTAACCGAACTTCGGGTGCGGATAAAAATTGGATTCCCCCTTACGAATCCAGCACCACCGCCTACGATGATTTCTACGCCTATCTCCACTATATCGGTAATCCCGAAATCGCCCTGGGTAGATATACCGTTACCTCCGCCGGAGAATTAGCTGCGGTATCCGATAAAATCCTCAAATATGTATCCGACCCCGAATTTGGGCCTTGGCGAATTCGCTTTACCATCGTCGCCGATGATGAATATGGCGAAGGCGGTTCCACTAAATACATGGATCGGGATCATGTCCAACAGAGTGAAGACCTCGCCGACTACTATCTGCCAAAATTTCTTAACACCGATAAGATATATCTCACCGAATATCCGGTAGTCCCCGGCGCCGGTGGACGCCAGAAACCCCAGGCTGGTGAAGACTTGGTCGAATCCATCAATCAGGGGGCGGTTATGGTCAACTTCTTCGGACACGGTAACGAATGGGTCTGGGCGCATGAAACCGTCTTCAGCGCTGAAAGAGACCTCCCCTTCATCGACAACGGATACAAATTAGCCTATTTCGTCGCCCTCACCTGCGACTGGGGGTATTTCGACAATCCACAGAAACAATCTATGCCGGAAATGCTGCTGACTATGCCCGGCGAAGGCGCAATCGCCTGCATCGGAGCTTCCAGACCCACCGGCTCCAGTTCCAATTGGGAATTGGCTCAGAACCTCTATGCGGAAATCTTCCAAGACCCTCTGAATCCCAAATCGGTGGGCGAATCCCTGATGAATGCTAAAATTCTATTCGGCGGCGACAATTCTCGCAAATACCACATCATCGGCGACCCGATGATCGCTCCCTGCACTCCGCGCAATTCCGGTCAGCTTACCGCTTTGTCTCCCGATTCCCTCTTCGCGCTGAACCTGATGTCCCTTTCCGGCGAATTATACTTGGGGAACAATCCCTGGATTAACTTCGACGGCAGCGTCTATCTCGATGTGAAGGATGCTGCGGTTCCCATCACTTATCAATTCGCCAATAGTTCGGTTACGGTTGATTATGAACTCCCCGGCAACACCATTTTCAGAGGACCGTTCAACGCCGCCGCCGGCTCCTTCAACGCTCAATTTGTCGTTCCGATGGATATCACTTACGGCGGTGAACTGGGCAGGCTCAGCGTTTATTTCACCGACGGCATTCATGACGGCTGCGCCTATCGAGACAGCGTCTACATCGGCGCCGGCGGAGTTGAACTTGAGGATTCCGATGCCCCTTCAGCGGAGGTCTATTTCGGGGACCGGGCTTACCGCCCGGGGGACCCCGTCTCAACCTCGCCCATCCTGATTGTCGATTTGGCGGATAGTTCCGGCATCAACTTGACCGGTTCCGCCGGGCATGAAATTATGCTCATTGCAGATGAAGACCAGGAATTCGACATCACCGAATATTTCGAATATCAAACCGATTCATACACCACCGGATCATTGGAACATCAACTGGAATACCTCGCTCCCGGTCTGCATCAAATGAAACTCCGAGCCTGGGACAGTTTCAATCATCCCTATCAAATCGAATTCACCATCGAAACCGCCGATATCGAACCTGGCGGCGATTACTTGACGGATATCTTGAACTATCCTAATCCATTCGCGGATACCACCGCCTTCACTTTCAAAATCCTGGAACCGGCTGAAGTCGAAATTAAAATATACACCGTCGCCGGCAGGCTGATAAAGTCCCTGGGACCCAAATGCTGCAATCAGGGATTCGTCTACGATCAATTCAATTGGAACGCCCGCGACCAGGAAGGCGATAGAGTGGCAAACGGAGTATATCTGTATAAAGTAAAAGCTAAATTCAGCGGAGAAACCGTTTCAAAAGTCGGTCGAATAATTGTAATGCGTTGAAAAATTTGTTATATTTAAGGTTTAAATCCGGAATATACTTGATACTTGATGCTTGGCACTTGGCACTTGGCACTTGGCACTTGGCACTTGGCACTTGGCGCTTGGCGCTTGGCACTTGGCACTTGATACTTGATACTTTTTTATCGATAATCAATCTGAAAATATAAAACTCAACCGTTTCGGAGGATAACTGATGAAGCGATTCCTTTTATTCATTCTGCTCGGTACAATCCTGATTAGTCCTCTAAAATCCATAGCTGGCAGTGTGTCTCAAGCGGGAGTGCTCTTCCTGAAAATATCTCCCGGCGCCCGGCCTTCCGGTATGGGTGAAGCGTTCGTCGCCCTCGCCGATGACGCCACCGCCACCTGGTGGAACCCCGCCGGATTAGCCTTCCAGCCGCGGAATGAAATGACTCTAATGCACACTAATTGGCTGCCGCAATTTCACCTCTCCGACCTGTATTTCGATTTTGTAAGCTACATACATTATGTGGAGGATTGGGGCACTTTCGGGGGAAACTTAATTTTTATGAATTACGGCGAAATTCAGCGCACCGATGAAATCGGCACCAACTTAGGTACCTTCACCGCCTATGAATTAGCCGCTTCCGGCGCCTACGGTTCACAAGTGAATAACAACTTCGCTCTCGGAGTCGGCATCAAGTTTATATACAGTCATCTGAGTCCCCTCGGAGCCGGGCAGGAAAAAGGGAGCGGCATCGCCTCCGTTTTTGCCATCGATATCGGCGCCCTGTATAAATTAAGAGTCGTCCCCGGTCTCCAAATCGGCGCCAACCTTTCAAATATGGGTCCCAAAATATCCTACATCGACCGTTCCCAAGCCGACCCACTCCCCACCAACTTGAAAATCGGGCTGGCTTACAAACTCTTGGAACAGGAATACAATAAATTCACCCTCACCTTCGATGTGGACAAGGAATTGGTCACCCGCGAAGAAGATGGTTCCACCGACCCCTTCTATGCCGCACTCTTCACTTCCTGGTACAACGACGGCGGTTTCTTTTCCCCCGATGAAATTGAAGAACTCATCTGGCACTTCGGTGCGGAATATTGGTATGGTGAACTGGTGGGATTGAGGTGCGGTTATTGGCATGATGCGCTGGGCAAGGTCAAACCCATCACCGCCGGGTTCAGCATCCAATACAGCGTCTACCGCTTCGACTTCGGTTATATGACCGCCGGTGAAAACCACCCCGTTACAGACACTATGAGATTCTCATTGTCTTTTGGACTCTAAATTGCGTCTCTTAAAACGAAATAAATATCTTTTCATAGATTCTATCCAATCCCCGGTCTGGATTTTGTGGATATTAACAATCGTTTTCTTGGGGATAGCTCTTTTCGCATTATTTCCCTCCACCATCATCGCCGTCGAACGGAAGCCTATTCCCCTATATCCGCGAATCAACACCGTCATACCGCCAGCGGTTCAAACACCTGACACCGTCAAGGTAATCGCCATCCGGGTGGAATTCCAGCCCGACCAATTGGAAACAACCACCGGCGACGGAACATTCGGTTCCGGCATTCCGGAAACCGACATTGACCCCCTGCCTCATAACAGGAAATATTTTCAGGACCAACTCCTTTTCCTGAAAAATTTCTATGAAGAAATTTCCAACGGAGCAGTCTACCTTGATATAGCCGATGCGGTCTACCCCCTCGCTGACGATTCAGCTTATCAACTCCCATCTCCGATGTGGCACTATAATCATAACGATGACGATTACCTCGACTACGGCTTGGCGATGCTCTTCCGCGATGCCTGGCAGGCTGCCGACACCCAGAATAGCGATATAAATTTTTCCGGCTTCGATCCCGAAATTGACTGCTTCATTATATTCCACGCCGGGGTAGGGAAAGATTTCGCCTTCGATTTCGACCCTACACCCTTCGATATCCCTTCAGCGTATATCGGACTGGAAGACTTGGAAACCGAAATCCCCGAAGATATAATCCCCGATGAGGGTATCCCCGTAGACGATACCACCGCCTTCGTCCGCCGGGGGATGATTCTCCCCGAATGCGAAAATCAGGAAGGCTACGAACTGGGTATGCACGGACATATGGCGCTGCTTTTCGGAAACCACATCGGCGTTCACAGCCTGTATAACACCGAAACCGGCGGCTCTGTCATCGGGTGGTTCGGATTGATGGATCAAGGTTCCGGCAAACTGGACGGGCTCATCCCCGCCCCCCCTTCAGCCTGGACTAAAATATATATGGGCTGGGCGGAACCGATAACCATCACCTCCATCCCCCAGGCGGTTCAAGCCCCTGTCGGCGCAATATATAAAATCCCCATCACCGAAAACGAATATTTCCTGGTGGAAAACATCGATTCCTGGGTGAGCCCCGGAGTTTCCTGGGACAGTCTGCGGTATGCATACTATGTGGAAAACGATGATTACCCCATCACCTTCGACCTTCTTCGCGACAGCGTCAGCCAATATATGGAAGTCGATATCGACTCCGTTTCCGGCGTCCTCACCAATATCGATAACTGGGGGATAGGCAGACCCGCCAGTGGATTATTGATATGGCATATTGATGAAAATGTCATCATTCCCGGCTTGAATAATAATTCCATCAATAACGACCCCGACCGCCTCGGCGTTTTTATCGAAGAAGCGGACGGCGCTCACGACATCGGGCAAAATTACGGCTTCTTCAGCCCCGGGCTGGGCACCGAACTCGGCAGCCCTTATGACGCCTTCTTCGCCGAAAACGAAGCCCACCTGGCGGCGAATCCCAATAATTCACAAGTCCGCTTCGCCGATGATACTTTCCCTGACGCAAAGAGCAATTCCGGCGCCTTTTCGCATCTGATTTTCTCCGATTTCAGCGAAATCGATAATACTATGTCGTTCACCGTTGCTAACGATCTCCTTCTACCTGGTTTCCCCAAATATCTCCCTGACTACGCCTTCATTTTAAGCGCCGACATCGACGGTGAACCGGGCGATGAAATCATCGCCGTAACTCATGACTACGCCCCCCTTCACAGTTCGATTTATGCCTGGAAAAGCGATGGAACCCCTGTCCCTTCCGTCGATGATTCGCTATTGTGCGATGTGGATAAATACCTCTATGATATGTGCGCCGTATCCGATTTCGATGGAGACGGCCTCGATGAAATCGCCTTCCTCGCTTGGGACGACTACATTCCTCCCGGTTATGCCGGTTATGAAATACTCCTGCTCGATTATTCGCCGGGGGATTCAACCTGCGAGATTTCATATCTGCCCGAAGCAAAGATCAGCCCTTACCATTTTCTCATCGCGAGAGGCAGCATGCTCTATACAGCCTGCAGAGATACTCTGGAATGCTGGGATATCAGCGGCGACCCTCAATTGATTGGAAATCCGATATTACCTTGGGAATGCGGCAAAGCCTGTCTCTTGCCTGGAGGTGAAATTGTCATATCCACTACCGGCCCCGGCTGGGTGTATTGCTTCACCCCACAGGGCGATTCACTATGGGCTTATCAAGTGGAGCCTGAACTTCTATTTTCCACCTCCGCCGGTGATATCGACCGCGACGGCGAAGCCGAAATAATCCTTTTACACCGTTATAGTCCGAGTCCGATGGGTTTCCAGGGTGAAAACTATTTGATAGTCCTCAACCAGAATGGCTCGATTGCCGATGGTTTCCCGCTGGAAATTTCCCAGTCCGGGGGTTATTTTACTCCCCATTACTTCCCGCCTGCCCTGGTCGATTTGGATGATGACGGCTTCCTCGAAATCATCGCCGCCATCGAAAATCAAAGCATATTCGCCTTTGAAAACAGCGGCGTCAGCGCCGATTACTTCCCCTGCCCAATCGATGATGGTTTGGATGAATCGATATTAGTCGGGAAAACCGATAACGGCGACTATAACCTGTTCTTCACCGACCAATCCGGGCTAAACGCAATCAACCAGCGCGCCGAAAGCCTGCCCGGTTTCCCCATCGCCCTTGGTGAAGCTAATTATCAGTTCCTCGGTGAACCGCATCATCAGTTCCTGTTTCCTCTGGAAGACGGTTCCGTTGGATTGGCGGTTGCCGATGGTAATGCGGTCTATGCCTATCAAACCGACATCGTCGATATTCTATGGGCTTCACCATATGGCGATAAAGCCAATTCCTCCCTGGTCGAAACCCTATTTGAACCGATTGAACCTTCCGGCGAATTGATGCCCGTAAATTCGGTCTATAACTGGCCTAATCCCAACAATCCCGGCGAAAATTTTACACATATCCGATATTACCTGAATTACCCCGCCGAAATCGATATCAAGATTTACGATATGGCGGGTGACCAGATCGACCATTTACGCGATGCCGGAGTCGCCCAAGCCCCCAACGAAACAATCTGGAACTTGACTAACATCTCCACCGGCGTCTATTTCGCCCGCATCGAAGCCTTTGGAAACGAAAAGAAATCGGTTCATTTCATCAAAATCGCCGTAATTAAATAAAAAACTGAAAACCAACAACCGACTGCTGACAACCGAAAACCGACAACCAACAACCGACAACCGACAACCGAC
>JABMRZ010000317.1 GCA_013202315.1 Candidatus Tariuqbacter arcticus
AATCGGCTCGAATTTTAAATTCTTAATTCTTAATTTCTGCAAAGCGCCCTCTTCGGGGCGTAGTCCCGGACGAGGCGTAGATTGTTACAAATCCTTTGTAAGAGTCCATCTCTTACATTTACACTAATTATTTGTAATTCATTTAGATGCAAAATTCTTTTTTTAAAACACGAGAATTGAGACATTCGGTTCTCGGTTCTCGGTTCTCAAATCAAATGTCACATATCAAATTTCAAATATCTTTGGCTAGACTTAAAAGCGCAATATAATTCAATAAAGGATGATATCGACAAAGCCGTGGCGGCAGTGTTTGAATCTCAGGATTTCATCAATGGGCCTCAAGTCAAGGAATGCGAAGCCGCTATCGCTAATTATTGCAATTGTAAATACACCACCGGCGTATCTTCAGGGACAGATGCGTTGCTGATATCTCTCATGGTGTCAGGTATCGGCGCCGGAGATGAAGTATCACCACCGATTTGAATAACTATTGGTGGAAAGACATCTTTGTGGTTGGAAAGTTCAGGTGAATGAGGAACGCTTAACTGAATTGATCGAACGAATTACTCCTCAAGAAATCGAGGATAAATCAGAAAGAGCCTTAGAATGGGCAACAAATCATACCTGGGAACGAGAAGAGGTAACGCTATTGGGAATATATCGTGAATTGATACCGGATTTGAAGAAATGAGCTCGGTTGAACAATATAAAAAAGATTCAATGAACCAAATTAACCACGAAGACAAAGCAGGAAAACTTCATACTGTATCGGTTGTCATTCCGACATATAATGAAGAGAAGTACATCTGCCAATGTTTGGATTCGAACATTACCAGTGATTATCCCAAGGATAAGCTTGAAATATTAGTGGTTGACGGGATGAGTACAGATCGAACCAGAGAAATCGTTAAACAATTTTCTCAAGATTATCCATATATTCGATTGATAGATAATCCGAACAGGTTCACCCCCTTCGCATTCAATCTAGGCATCAGGAATTCCCAAAAAGACATTGTGATTATAATGGGAGCTCATGCTGATTATGCGCCAGATTATATTTCAAAGTGCGTTTACTATTTAAATGAGTATAAAGCTGATAATGTCGGAGGCGTTTTAAAAACTGTCAGCCGAGATAATACTTTGATAGGCAAAGCAATCGCTATTTCATTGTCACATCCGTTTGGCGTAGGCAATTCGAAATTTAGAACCGGGTCTAAAGAACCCAGGCTCGTTGATACAGTTTTCGGCGGTTGTTATCGAGCCGACGTATTCTATAGAATAGGATTATTCAATGAAAATCTAATCCGTACGCAGGATATGGAATTCAACCACAGACTCTCTCAAGCTGGGGGTAGAATACTGTTAATGCCGAAGATTGTGACCAAATATTATCCCCACTCCGACCTAATATCATTCATTAAACATAATTTCAGTGATGGACAATGGTCGATTTTACCTTTTAAATATTCATCCAATCCGGTTAGATTCAGGCATTTACTGCCATTCATATTCGTCAGTGGACTGATTTTAGGTCCGGTTTTTTCTTTGATTCATAAATACCTATTTTGGCTTTACGCGGTCGTTCTAATCTTGTATCTTTCTTTGAATATCTATTTTTCCTTCCAAGTGGCGCTGAAGCAAAAGGACCTCCGTTTGTTCTTCCCTTTGCTGATAGTGTTTCCAAGCAGGCATATCAGTTACGGATTAGGATCGCTTATTGGTTTTATGAAACTGCTATTCTCATGGAAGAAGGAGAAATGAATGGCTGTGTATCTCTTTATTAAACGGTTGTTAGATATTGTTTTTTCTTGCCTAGGATTGATATTATTATCACCGTTATTCATCGTATTAGCCATTCTGATTAAAAGGGGTTCAAAGGGACCGGTTTTTTACCGCGGCGAAAGAATCGGCCTCTATGGAAGGCCGTTTAAGATATTCAAATTCCGCACTATGGTGATGAACGCCGAAGAAATAGGACCCTCCTCAACTTCAGGTTCGGATCCCAGGGTTACCAAAGTGGGAGAAAAACTACGGAAATTCAAGATTGATGAGCTGCCTCAGTTGATTAATGTCTTTCTGGGACAAATGAGTCTCGTAGGGCCGAGGCCTGAAGTGAAAAAATTCGTAGATATGTACACCGAAGAGGAAAAAGCCATTCTCACCGTGCGTCCCGGCATCACCGACTGGTCTTCGCTGAAGTTTCCCAATGAGGATGAAATTCTGAAGGTTCATTCCGATGAATATCCCGATGCCGATGAAGCGTATGCGGTCTATATCCGTCCGGATAAGTTAAGACTGCAGCTCGAATATGTCAGGAATTACAATCTCCTAACCGATTTGAAGATAATCCTTAAAACCTTCACTGTTGTTTTAAAAAAATAGATTAAGAAAATGAAACAAGATAATAAATTGGAAGCGAGAAAGGAATTTGAAAGGAAAGCGTTTAATAAGGGAGCATCTGATTTCTTATTGAACACCGATTCAAGGAAATGGGACTATGGCGCAAGGTCCGGTTATGGTTCAGAATTCAATGATTTATTTCTGAATGCTCCTTATGCATATATCGAAGAAAAGATTCTCAACGATTTAAAAGGAAAGAGGATTCTCGATTATTGCTGTGGAACCGGCAACTTCTCAATCTACCCGGCTATAAATGGTGCTTTCGTAGATGGAATAGATATATCCAATCTTTCTATTGAAGTCGCCAAAGCCAAAGCAGAACATTGGAATGTTTACGATAGAACTAATTTTCGGGTCATGGATGCCGAAAACCTATTATTCGATGACAACACCTTCGATATGGTATTAAGTTATGGATCACTGTCTTACCTGGATTTGGCAAAAGCGCTCCACGAATTCTGTAGAGTGATCAAACCTACTGGGACAGTTGTGATTGTCGATACCTTGGGACATAACCCGATTATGAACTATAATCGCAGGAAGTATGTTAAGAAAGGTGTAAGACAGCAATACCATTTAGATCACATTATGACTAAAAAGAGTATTAAGCTTGCTGGTCAATATTTTGATAAAATACATACAAGATACTTTGATTTATTCACTCTTTTTGGTATGCCTTTTAATAAAACTTCGCTGGGAAGATTTGTCATCCCGATATTGAAATCTATTGATACTATCTTTCTAAGAATTCCTCTTTTTAACTTATTAGCCTTCAAATTTGTGAGTGTTTTATCGTCGCCCAAAAAGTGACCTTATTTCGTGACACATACTTACTTCAATATAAGAGGTTTATGATTTGCGGTGTTGAAAAATAAATACATATACTTCACAAAAGCAATTCTATTCGTTTTATGCTTTCACTGTATATCGGATGTTTATAGTGAAATACTACCCCAGGATTTTGGATATTCCAGCCAAGTTGACGCTTTAGTGGACGCCGGCTTCATATGGGGAAGTAATTCATTAATTCACCCCATAGATTATTCACTCAAAAGGAGGGAAGCTGCAAGTTCATACGGAGCATTTACTTGGCTGAAATATATTCTGGATGAATATATTACACTCGCCGAAGACGCTCCATCATCGAAGCAGAATGACAGACTATCGATGCTTTTCATTCCGGGATTGGGCGCGAATTTACAGAGGGGGAAAGCGAGTATTTACGATGATCCGGCATTTTACACCATAATCTGGTGGCAGGCAAAGTATCGAGATAATTGGTATTCCCGCATATACTTCCGCGGCACAAATGAGGAAAAGAGTCTTCCGCATTATACCGGAACATCGGAAGATATAGAGGGAATAGGTTTGGACAGCGGTGAGTTCGATCAAGCGTTGATAGGGTATAAAAACGATTGGGTGAACATAGAATATGGCAGAACCCGTGAAATTTGGGGTTCAATGTCGGAAGATAATATGATTTTATCGGGGCATGCGCCGGCGTTGGACCGTTTTATGTTGCAACTTCACAAAAAAAGATTGACTTTCAGGTATTTTTTTGGATTTCTTGAAACTCATTTCGATGAAATGGATATTCAAAGATATATCGCAGGCAGACTTGTCGAGTACAATAATCATAAGAACTTAATAATCGGCATATCTGAAACATCGGTATTTGCCGGGCCTAATCGTTCGATAGATATGGCATTTCTCAATCCGTTGGGTTTTCATATTGAAATCGACCTTAACGATAGATCCAATAATATCGAAAATAGAGACAATGGTATTTGGGGGATATATTTTGATTGGCTGGCGCGCTCCAATTTGAGATTAACCGGAATGATTGCCGCCGACGAGTATCAGATTGGGCAAGAGGAACGAAATGAAGGCATTGCGGATTGGTTAGGGTATTTCGTAAGAATCGCCTGGACGCCTAAATGTGAACCCGTCGGCATCACTCTTCTTGCGGAAGCTGAACGACTTGATACGAATTTCGGAAGACATAATTACGGTTACGCCAATTTAGTATCTCGAGGAGTATTCTTAGGACATCCAATAGGTAATGACGCAGATCGTATTTCTATGGGCATAAGGACAGTGTTTCCATTCAGAGTAATGGTTAAAATCGAATTGGGGAAGTATCGTTGGGGTGATGGTTCGCTTATCTACAATCCTTACGAACCTTATGAGACTGTTTATGGAGTGCCTTTCCCCAGCGGTCAAGTTCGAACCAACAACTTTTTGGGAATTAGTATCGACGCTCAACCGATTAGAAATTTTAGTGTAAACATATCCGGCCATGTTGATTTGCATAATTCAGGGGAGGACAGCGCACTGGAGAGCTGGACTATTAATCTCTATTACACTTTACCATATAAGTGGGAATATTAAGTATATAATCAGATAAGTTGTTGTTCGAATAGGGGTTTGGATTTAGGATTTAGGATTTAGGTTTTAGGATTTAGGGTTTAGGTTTTAGGATTTAGGTTTTA
>JABMRZ010000318.1 GCA_013202315.1 Candidatus Tariuqbacter arcticus
CCTAAATCCTAAATCCTAAATCCTAAATCCTAAATCCTAAATCCTAAATCCTAAATCCTAAATCCCAAGAATTAGTATATGCTGCTTTCCAGCTTAGAATTAAATGGTTTTAAATCATTCGCCCGGCGAACGAAACTACAATTCCATCCCGGAATCACCGGGATTGTAGGTCCCAACGGCTGCGGCAAATCCAATATCGTCGACGCTATCCGATGGGTGATGGGTGAACTTCGAGGTTCCGTGCTCCGTTCTGAAAGGATGGTTCAAATCATCTTTAGCGGGACTAAGACCCGAAAACCCCTGGGGATGGCTGAAGTCAGCCTCACAATCGAAAATAATCGGAGCTTGCTCCCCACGGAATATTCTGAAGTTACTTTAACCCGCAGGCTCTACCGCGACAGCCAGAGTGAATATCTCTTGAACCGGAATCACTGCCGCCTGAAGGATTTCATCGACATATTTATGGACACAGGCTTGGGAGCCGATTCATATGGGATTATCGAACTTGGTATGCTTAACCGTGTTCTCACCGATGACCCTTTAGAAAGGCGGGCTTTGTTCGAAGAAGCCGCTGGAATCGCTAAATACAAAATGAGAGTCCATACCGCCCGCCGGAAATTGGAATCCGTCAATGAGAATCTGGATCGAATAACCGATATCCTCACCGAAGTCGAAAGGAATGTCCGCTCGCTTAAACGACAGTATAATCAAGCGAAAGCCTACGAAAGCCTGAGAAGTCGAATTGAGGAATTGGAAGCCGCGATACTGGCTTTAGACCGCACACAATTGTTGGAACAGCTCAGACAATTGAATGAAAAAAAAGGAATTCTCAATCGCAGCCTGGGAGAAAGCGAAGCGGACAGAACCAAACTCGAAGAAAATATAGAACGCCTGGCGTCAAAGATAAATCGCAGTGAAGTAGAAATCGCCGATACCCGCATCGAATGGGAGAAATATCAATCGGAAGCTTTCAAAGCTGAAAACCGCCTGCTGCTGATCGATGAAAAGGAACGCAGCGCATCAGCCGAACGCGAACGCAGCATAGAAGACATCGAACGCAGCCGCCAGCGGATTTCTTTCCTGGACCAACGAATCGGCGAACATCGTTCCGCCTTAAAGGAACTGGAAAACGATATCGCCGGCATAAGCGAAAGAGTCGATGCCGCTCATCAGGGATTTTCCGATGCTGAAAGGGATATGCGGCAACTGCGTATTTCCTTCGGACAAGCGGATGAACGGGTTAATCGCTTGAGAAATGAAGCGGCTGACTTGGAAAAGGAAATAACCGCCCGCAGAGTTAGAATAACCTCCTTAGAGGAGCGTAAAAAAAGTCTGAGTGAAGAATCCCTGCAAATTAAATCTAAGCTCGACGAATTGATAGGAATGAAGAGTCAAGCTTTGGAAGATAAATACTCCGCTGAAGCAAATTTGAAGGAATTGGAAAATGAAGCCGGAGAGCTCGAGCAAAAAACAGGAGTTCTTAAAACCAGCTTGGAAAAGGCGGAGAGGAACAAATCCAAGCTTCAAATACGATTCGAACAGCTGAAATCGGAACAGCAGTTTCTACATTCGTTGATTGAAAAAAAAGGGGGGCTGCCTGATGGTGTTACGCATCTCTTGAAAACCCGCCGTAAAGGTATTGTGGAAAGCGTAGGCAACATAATAGGCGTAAAGCCTGAATATACCACTGCTATTGAAACAGCCTTGGGAGATATGGCGGGCTGTCTAATCGCGGAAACTTTCGAAGACGGTGTATCCGCCATCGAGAGCCTGCGGGAGGATGCAGGGGGCCGAGCCACCATCGTGCCCCTCGATTCCAATTTGGAGTTCGTTCCAGCCGAAGCTGTATCTATCGACGGAGTTATCGACACCGCCGATAAGCTGGTCGAATGCGAACCGCTGTTTCAGAAGCTGGTGACAATTCTATTGGGCAGCGCTTTGGTAGTGGAAACCTGGGAAGACGCTTTGAAAGCGCATCGAGCCGGTGAATGGAAGGGGATAATTGTTACCCTGAACGGTGAATCCGTCGGCGCTATCGGTATCTCCGGCGGTACGACTGAAGCTAAATACCCCACCGTCGGCCGCAAAAAGCGCCTCGCTGAAGCCGCGAAAGCCTTGCAGGACATTACCGGTCAAATCGATGGGCTGGAAACTGAAATCGGCAGTATCGCTGTTGAATTATCCGATTTGAAGGATACACTGACGGAAGCTGCTGACCGGAGGAATCAATCAACCGGCGAAATAAGCCTCTTCGCCGAAAAAATCGCTGCCTTTATTGCGGAAGAATCGGCTCTATTGAACAGGAGCCAAATAATCGAAGAAGAATGCGAAAGAATCGCCAGAGAACAGTCATCCGCCGAAGCGCAGCTCATCGGATTAATCGGTAGGCTGAAATCATCCCAAGCGCAATTAGCTGAGCTGGAGAGCGGGCTCGGTGATAAGCGAACACAGCTTCGCGATCTCACCACAGTGACAGAGCGGGAGCGTGAGGAATTTCATCGAAGACAGTTGAAACTGACCGCCCGCCGGGGTGAAATGGATAAATTGAAATCGGAAATCATCCTCGCTCAATCGCGCCGTTCGGAAATTGAAGATGAAATCGCCCGCTTGGAAGAGAACATCGAAAATATCGATTCACGCCTGTGGTCTATGAAAGAAGAACGCGGAAATTTCCTCACCCAAATCGAAGAATATAAGCGGCTTCGAGATGAGTGGCTGAAGAAATTCCAATCCCTTGAATCCACCCACCGTACACTTAAACAAGAGCAGACTTCCCTCAGCGGGAAACTGAAGGAAATCTCTTCGGTTTTAGAAAATTTGAAGACCGAATTGTCCATATTGGAAGTGCAGTCTGCGGAAATTAATTCCAAAATCGCCGCCAAAGAAGATATCGCCCTCGATCAATTCGGCGTCGACCTGCAGGCGGTTGAACTCCCTGATGCCGCTGATAGAACTACCCTGGAAAATGAATTGAACAAGTTGAAGCGTAAAATCACTTCCATAGGACCGGTTAATCTATTGGCGCTCCAGGAGTACGACAAGGCGAGAGAACGACTGAACTTCCTACAGTTGGAACATCAGGACATCATCGAATCCAAAGAGGGGCTGTTGGAAACCATCACCAAGACCAACACCGAGGCTAGAGCCAGATTCAGGAAGGTTTTCGCCGAAGTATCCGAATATTTCAGGCTCCTTTTCGCCGACCTTTTCGATGGAGGCGAGGGTGAAATTTCACCCAGTTCGGATGATCCGTTGGAAGCGGAAATCCTCATACGCGCCAATCCTGCAGGCAAGAAGCTGATGCACCTCAACCAACTGAGCGGCGGTGAGAAGGCTATGACCGCTTTGGCGCTAATTTTCGCACTATATCAGGTCAAACCCAGTCCATTCTGCATCTTGGACGAAGTTGACGCTCCGCTTGACGACGCTAATGTGGAACGATTCCTGAAATTGTTGCGCCGCTTCGTCCCGGAAACCCAGTTTATTATAATCACTCATAACAAAATGACTATGGAAGCCTGCAATTTTCTGTATGGGGTCACTATGGAAGAGGAGGGATTGTCGAAAATCGTATCGGTTGAACTGAGTGTATTGCCTGATGAGCTGGCGCAGCTTTAAAACAATTCACGCTTTTACCCTAAAAAATTCACCACAAAGGCACAAAGGGCACAGAGATGCACAAAGGTGAACAAATTTATTTATTACTAAGTATTAGAATTAATTGTATTTCGAAAATTGACAACTAATTGCATCTTCTATATTAGCATAAGAGTAACTGTTTAGTTCTTTGAGAAAAAAGCTAATACTCACTGGAAATAATGGAAATTATGGATATATTACCGATTAACATTTCCATTATATCCATAATATCCAGTGAATTATTGCTCTATTCCAGGGAATTTCTCAAACAACTAAATAATATCAATTTTTTTAATTATAATGTCGTTTCCGTAAAAGCTGAGTTACAAAAATTCGATTTTCACAATGTATATCCTTATATTGTTAAGCGAACTTAGAGAGTCTAATGACCGATGAACAAAAATTCTTGACCGCATCTCAAACCATCGAAAATCCCGATATTAATATCATCGGCATCCCCTTCGATGATAATTCCACCGGCAGGCGGGGTTCCGATTCCGCCCCCGAAGCGATAAGACTTGCCTCCGATTTAATCGAAACATATAGTCCCTTCCTGAAACGCGATTTGGAAGATTTGAAGCTGAAAGACTGTGGAAATATAGAAATACCTGATGACTTTCCCCTGGAAACCATCCAAAATATAGCGCGGCAGTATTTCCAGGCTGAAGACCGGATGGCATTCTTGGGGGGAAATCATTCGGTTTCCATTCCTTTGGTCAAAGCCGCGCGTATGATTTACCCGAATTTATGCGTCCTCATCCTCGATGCGCACTGCGATTTGCGGGACGAGTATGAAGGGAGCCGATTCAGTCACGCCTGCGCCGCCCGTAGAATCGCTGAAATTGTCGGCTGGGGATCGCTGAAAATATTCGGCGCCCGCTCTGGAACCAAAGAAGAATTCAACCTGTTAAACGAGCATAATTTACGAGTAGCATCATTCGAAGAATCGCTGGTGGAAATGACCGAGTTCCTGACCGATATGCCGGTTTATATATCGCTCGATATGGATGTGTTCGACCCTTCGTTAGCGCCTGGAGTGGGAACGCCTGAACCGGGAGGGATATCTTACTTCCATTTCCTTGATTTATGCCAAAGACTGGTGGGTATTAATATGGTCGGTTTCGACATCGTGGAACTCTGCCCCCCGGTGGACCCGGCGGGTATTTCAGCGGTCACCGCCGCTTCCTGCGCCAGGGAATTGATGCTGCTGATGGGATAAAAGAAATGAATAAACAATGCTCGCCTGAGTTGTATAAGAAATTAGTCAACCATTGAAATATATTGATTCATCGGCTATGGGCTGTAGGCTATAGGGATGTATGATACTTTTGGGGTAACATTTTAGCTCTTTAAAGTTGGCGGGATTGGGGACAATCCCGCCTCCACACGCTTAGCATTACAACCGTGGAGTCGGGGTTGTCTCAACCCCGACAAGAG
>JABMRZ010000319.1 GCA_013202315.1 Candidatus Tariuqbacter arcticus
ATTGTATGGGTAATACTAAATAATTTACAACGGAACCTCTTGCAAAAGTCAGGATTAACCGAATTTGTCATGCTGAACGCTGTGTAGAATCTCTTGTTTTTAATTGACTTGGTTTTTATAGAGATCCTTCACTATCGTTCAGGATGACTGTTATTTGGGACT
Source organism: Candidatus Tariuqbacter arcticus (assembly GCA_013202315.1). GTDB lineage: Bacteria > Electryoneota > Tariuqbacteria > Tariuqbacterales > Tariuqbacteraceae > Tariuqbacter > Tariuqbacter arcticus. The sequence continues at coordinate 163 of JABMRZ010000319.1, forward strand.
TTTGCAAGAGCCTCACATAAAACAGCGAGTAACCTTTAATTCTCACAATTCATCTGTCAAATTTAGGATTCTCGCCGGGGAAAGCCTCTTTGGCTATTTTTCGCATTTCCGCTTTGAAATCATTTTCATTCCGCACTTCTTTTTCCAACGAAAATAGAACAGCTTCGCATCCTGAGAAATCATTCTGATTCAACCGATAAAATTCGCGCACCTGTCTTTTCAATCTGTTACGCCTAACCGCATTACCGCATTTTTTTCGGACCAGAACCGCAAATTTAGGATACTGCGCCGTCGGTTCACCGGGCTTATGGCGGATGATTCCTTCCGGGACTTTGATCAGGGTCAGATATTTTCCTTTGAATTTAACTCCGTATTTAAAGCTACGGCTTATTTCCGCCCGCACCTTTAACATCCGGTAACGGGGTAATTTAACGCGGCATCTCATCCGAAACGGTCAACCGGGTTCTACCCTTTGCCCGCCTGCGTCGAATAATTTCCCGCCCATGCCTGTCCGACATTCGATGGCGGAAACCGTGCTTATTGCGTCTTTTTCGATTAGACGGTTGATAAGTTCTCTTCAACTCTAAATCCTTTGCATATAATTATTTGTTCGTATCGCTGTTAATTCGGATATTGAAGCCCGGGCGGTTATTCAATATTAAAAAGCGCCTCCTGGTGTGTTTCGCCCCGGGTATATAATATTTCAAATCTTAATAATATAATAAATTCTCAATTTAGGTGCAAATATTTTGAAGGTATAATGAATGCATAAAAATCGACATAGGTTAGAACCGTTTTATAAATTTGCACCGTTTATCCCCTCTCTCCGCTCCAAAAAATTTTTTGTTATTTGTTGTTAGGGATACAATTTTGCCTTACAACAGAATTGCAAAAGCTTCGGAATTACACTCAAAAAAACTATTTAATTTTTTTCTTGACATTCATCTCGATAAAATTTATATTTCACCCCTGCCTTTAATACAGACCTAGTAATTCCAGATTATCAACCTGTTTATAATTAATTTAATTAACATTTCTTATGAATCTACCTGCCACTCAAACCGAATTATGGGACGATTTCATCGATGAAATCAAATGTTCCATCCCCCGCCAGAGTTTTCTCACCTGGTTTGGGCCTATGCGTTTAACCGCCATCAATAACGGGGAACTCACCGTCCAAGTCCCCAGCCAATTTTATTACGACTGGATAGAAGAGCATTATTCTGAATACATTAACAGCGCCTTGGATAAAACCTTTGGGGACGGCTTCAAGCTTTCCTATTCCATTTTGGAAAGGGGCACTAGAGAAGTTCTTAAGCTCGGTCCTGCTAAAAGCCCTTATGTCGCCGGTCAAAAGCCTCCAAAGGATTCTCACTTGAATTCGAGGTACACTTTCGACAATTTCATCGAAGGCGACAGTAATTCCTTCGCAAAAGCCGGCGCTTTGGCGGTAGCGGAAGCCCCGGGCAAAACCCGCTTCAATCCTATGGTCATCTTCGGCGGCGTCGGATTAGGAAAAACTCATTTGATTCAAGCCATCGGTAATTTCGCTGTTCAGAATAAGACATCCCGCAGAGCCATCTATGCATCTTCGGAGAAATTCACCTTCGATTTCATCACCTCAGTAAGGGAGAACAAGACTACCGATTTTTCCAATCTATATCGTTCCACCGATATATTACTGGTCGACGATGTTCAGTTCCTTGAAGGCAAAGAGCGGACTCAAATGGAGTTTTTCCACACCTTCAACACGCTTTACAACGCCGGTAAGCAGGTCGTTCTCACTATGGATTGTCCTCCCAGTGAATTGAAGCGGACTGAAGCGCGGCTGATTTCCCGCTACCAATGCGGTTTAGTGGTCGATATTCAGCCCCCCGACTACGAAACCAGGGTGGCAATCCTACAGAAGAGAGCCGACGAGGATAGTCTTTTCCTGGGCGAAGATGTGATTGAAACCATCGCCGCTAATATAACCAGCAATGTGCGCGAACTTGAAGGGGCTCTCATTCGTCTAATGGCGCACGCTTCCATCACCGGTCAGGATATCGATATTTTCATCACCAAGCGGCTTCTGCGTGATGTTTTGAAGAGTAAATTTTCAAAAGTTTCCGTGGAACGAATTCAGGAAGCAGTGTCAGAATGGGTGGATATCCCCTCCGACCTTTTACGAGGGAATTCCCGCAAGAAGGAAATAGCCCGCGCCAGGCAGATCTCAATGTATCTTTGCGATGAATTAACTAATCTAACTCTCAAATCGATAGGTTCTCACTTCGGCAATAGAGATCATTCCACTGTCATTCACGCCGTCACCGTCGCTAAAAAAACACTCGCGGATAACGATAACCTCAGACGCGAAGTGATGGAAATCAGGCGCAAACTCGAAACCTCGTTCTGAAGTTCCCTCTTTTTAAAAATCAGGATAATAGAATTTGATAAAGAAATTTCTTGATTTTTCACTATTTTTTGTTAAATTATAACATTTATCAACATGTTGACAAAAATATGTGGAATACTATGGAAACTATGTTTAAAACTCCGGTCGTTAAGATTCAACTCGCGTTTTGTCCAATAGTTTTCAACTTGCTTATGCGGTAATAAACAACTTATCAACATTAGTTTTTATCTCTATATTATTATTAACAAATTACTTATTACTACTTTTCCACTTTTCCACAGGAACTAATACATAATCTCTTTTGTAAAATTAATAAGAGATATATTTAAAAAATATTAATGATAAGTGGTTTGCTTAATTGAATATTTCTTTACAAATTTATAATTTGATAAGAGTTCATATTAAATAAAGGAACATACAATAATGAAATTCACCATCGATCAAGAGATTTTTTCCGGTCTTTTACAACAGCATCTTCCGGTTATCCCTCCCAGAAGCGCACTGCCGATTCTTAATTCGATTAGATGGGAATTGGGCAAAGGAAGATTGAAAATCCATTCAACCGATTTAGAGATTTCACTGATTACCGAGAGCGATGTTGAATCGGAAGGAGAGGGTTCTGTAGCGGTACCGGCGAAGAAGATATCCGAAATAGTTCATGAATTACCCAATGAACCGGTTAGCGTGGAAATTGAGGATAACTTCAGGGTTAAAATACGCGGCGTGTCGGGTGTTTACCAAGTCGCTGGTTCAGATTCAGCTGATTTTCCCCCCATTTTAGGGGAGGGTATGGAAGCGAAAGTGGCGATGTCCGGTGAGAAATTCAAACGGATGATAAACCGGACTACATTCGCGGTTTCAAGGGACGATATGAGACCGACTTTATGCGGGGTTTTCTTCCAGGTATTACCCGACGATATTAGGATGGTAGCCACTGACGGTCATAGACTGGCGAAATTAGTCGACAACTCTTATAATGGCGAAGGAACCGCTTACGAGGCTATTATTCCGGTGAAAGCCTTTCATCTGGCTGTCAAGACTATTGGAGACGATGAAGAAGTGCATATATCCGCCAGTAAGAACTATCTCAGGTTAGAAATGCCCAACAGTTCTTTGTATTCGAGGCTGATCGAAGGGAAATATCCGTCGTATGAGAATGTCATTCCCCAAGAAAATCCTAATGTTCTGACTGCCGATGTGGAAGCATTGACTTCAGCGGTGAGAAGGGTGGCTATATTTTCTAATTCGTTGACCCGGCAGGTTAAATTTTCCCTTACCGCTGACAAGATAATATTAACGGCTGAAGATGTTGAAACCGGCGGTGAAGCGGAAGAAGAAATCAGCGTCGATTATCAGGGCGAAGAGATGTTGATAGGGTATAACGCCAATTATGTTATGGATGCATTGAGGAAAATCGATACGGAAGAGGTGAAGTTTCTTGTCGGGACTAAAGATTCAGCCAGTATAGTCGAACCGACCGAACAAGCAAGCGATGAAGAATTTATGATGTTGTTGATGCCGGTCAGGCTGCAATAAAATTGGCGGGGGCGTTTTGAAATGGCATTTGTCACAATCGGGAGCGCCATATACCAATTCATCCGCGATCAAGGGTTTGAAAAGCGGTTGAAGCAAGCCGATGTCTTTCGGCTGTGGAAGGAGACGGCGGGTGATGTTATCGCCGATAAAGCCAAACCTGAAAGGATGGATAATGGGGTGCTTTTCGTTCGGGTTAGAGACGCCGCCTGGAGGAATGAATTGGTCTACCTGTCTGAAGATTTGAAGAAAAAGATTAACCAAGAGGTTGGAATGGAAATCGTTAGAATGATTAAATTCAAATGATATGTATTTGATTATATTGAATTAACAATAAATATGGAGTGTTAAATGTTCGCAAATTATCCCAAGCAAGTTCTTATGAAGAATGGACAAAAGGTAACCATCCGGCCGATGGAAAAGAAGGATGGTGACGCATTGTTGGAGTTTTTCCGCAGTCTTCGCCCGGAAGAAAAACAAAATCTGCGGGATGATGTGACAAATCCTGAAATCATTCAGAAGTGGGTGGACAAACTTGATTACGATTATGTCGTTCCAATGCTGGCGTTTGTTGGGGACATGATTGTGGCTGATGCTTCCCTTCATCGCAATACAACTGGCTGGTCGCGGCATGTGGGTCAAATACGAGTATCGGTTCATCATGACTTTCAGGGTATCGGTTTAGGTTATCAGATGGCGAGGGAACTTTTCGTTATCGCTCAATCGATGCATATCGACAAGGTGTTGGCGGAAATGATGGATGTCCAGACCGGCGCGGTTAAAGTCTTTGAAAAATTAGGATTTAAAACGGAACATACATTTAAAAATCATGTTCGGGATTTGGATGGGAATCTGCACGATTTAATCGTTATGTCCGCCGACATTATCGAGATAATGGATAGAATGCTGCAGGCTATCCGCGATCACGAAGACAGGGGAGGATGATTTTAATTCAAAATTCAAAATTCAAAA
>JABMRZ010000320.1 GCA_013202315.1 Candidatus Tariuqbacter arcticus
GTGTAGGTGAACCGTTCCAACTCGGCGTTCTGGGCCTCCAGTTTGGCGATCAGGTCTTCTCGCGCCTCCTCCGCCTGCTTACGCTCGCTGATGTCTCGCACAATAGCCAGCAGTCTTTCTTCTCCGGCATAATGGAACTTAGTTCCTCGAATTTCAATATCGAATGCGGTGCCGTCCTTTCGAATATCCACCGATTCGGCGCGAAACATACCTTTAATTCGCACATCTCTGTTGAATTGTTTGGTCAAATGATAGTAATCCGGATGTACTATATCTTTGCTGGATAGCCTGATGAATTCTTCGATTGAATACCCGTACATCTCACAGGCAGCTGGACTGGCCTCAACGATGTTTCCGTTGAAATCGAAAATAAGCAGAGCGTCAGCGCTGGAAGCGAATATGCTCCGATAGCGCTCTTCGCTCTCCCTTATCGCCTTCTCTGCCTGTTTACGCTCGCTGATATCGCGCATAATGCCCTGCACCGCTATAATCTTCCCCTCTTTTCTCACCGGAGTAATATTAGTCTCTGTAGGGACAATCCTTCCATCTTTGTGTATTTGATTTATTTTAAAGTTCCTGATTACTTCTCCCTTTAATGCTCTTTTCAGCGCTTTTAATGATTTCGACACTTCGCTTATGGGAGTTGTTTTTTTCATATGCTTTCCGATAAGCTCTTCCGGTTTATATCCGGTAAGCCTTTCACAGTTGGGGCTCAAATATTTGACGAAACCTGTGGGGGTGAGTTGAATTACCAAATCATTAGCGCTTTCCAGTATGGTCTGAAGTTTCTCCTCCGACTCGCGCACCGCAGCCGCCGCCCGTTTTTGTTCGGTCATATCCAATAATACTCCTATGGTGCCCTGAAATTCACCTTTTTCATTCATCCAGGGTGCAGTGGATATCCTGATATCTCTTAACTCACCATCTTTGCGCTTTATTATAACTTCATATCTACTGGAAATGCCTTTTTTCCTCCTGGAAGTTTCCCGCAATATCTTTTGAAAATCCTCTTTTGGGACAAAGTCGCGCAAACTCATCCCAATGATTTCTTTACTGGAATAACCGAAAATATCACAAAGGGCAGGATTGGCGAAAACAATATTTTCCTCAGGATCAACAATCCCTAAGCCTTCTTGAAGGGTTTCCACCAGAGTGCGATATCGGTTTTCACTTTCTTGAAGAGCCTCCTCCACCTGTTTGCGGTCGGTGATATCCCGGCCCACAGCCAGGATGCGTTCCTCGCCGCCGATAACCGCTATTTTGAGGTTGAATTCGCACCAGAATAGCCTTCCCTTTTTGTCCTTGGCAATCCATTCGTAAAGCTGGGGTCCTTCTTTTACAGCCTTTTGAATCAACTCTCCAGCCTCTTTATAAGTATAGGGCGGTTCGCCTGAACTTAGTTCGCCGATAGCAAGATTCAATATTTCATCAGTTGTATAACCAAATACATCACATGCTGTTTGATTCGCATCAAGAACAGCGCCGGTTTCAGGGTGATGAACGAAAATTATCTCGTTGGCGCCGTTAAATATCTCTCGATAATTCCTTTCAGAAGCTAATATAGCTTCTTCAGCTTTTTTCCGTTCAGTGATATTTTGTGAAGTGCCGATAGTTGCTGCTTTGCCCCGGTATTTGATAATCCCCACGGTCATAAACACATTCACTATAGTTTTTCCATCCTTGTGAATCATGCGGAATTCGTAGGCGGGGGGTACAGGCTTCCCTTCCTGTCTTTTCTTATACCGCTCGGCAACCATTGCCAAGTCTTCCGGCGCGATTAATTTCCGGAAGTCCATCCCGATAACCTCATCCACAGTGTAGCCCGCCATTGAAGCAAAGGCCTCGTTGACAAATATCATCAAGCCGTCCTGAATGATGAAAAATCCGTCCTGCACTTTCTCTACCAGCATCCGGTATTTTTCCTCGCTTTCTCTGAGTTCTTCTCCGGCTCGTTCCCGTTCTATTGTCAAAGTGGTCGCCTCCGCCTCTGCCCGCTTATGTTCAGTGATGTCGAGTGCGCTGAGCAATACTCCCACCGTCTCACCCTTATGATACAATATTCCTTTCCCTTCAGCGAACAATAGTGTCCTGATACCTCCTTTTCCAATGACATTAACTTCAAACGAAGAAGTGCTTACGCCCTGTAAAACTAATCCCAATTGCTCTTGTGCCTTCGCTTGCTGTTCAGGAACTACAAATTCCAGTGGATCTCTTCCGATTAGGTCTTTGCTGTCATATCCGAACAATTCGGCAGCCCAGTTATTCACTGCCAAAATATTCCCGTCTTTACCGACGAGCATATTAACCGCTTGGCTCTTTTCAAAAAGGTATTTATATTTAGTTTCAGACATCTCCATTGTCTTCACTTTTGATTGAAGCTTCTCCAGCTCCTCTAATAATTGAGCCCGGTTTATTTGTTTTTCGCTCACTTTTGCACCGCCTTACCTTTAGTGCAAGTTTGTGGGATTTTGCTTAATTTCTTTAACACCTGTTAATTCCTCTGGGGAAAGCTTTTAAATCAGCATCAAATGAATTTTGTCATTGTGTTTCGCAGAGTAAACCTTTTTTCATAGTCTCTATCGCCGCTATCCATCGAGAAGCTTGAAAAAATTATACCTATGCTTAAATAGAATTTCCGATTAACTACCTGTCATTCCCGCGAAACAGTCTGTCCGAGAATGCCCAAAGGGTGTCATTCCCGTCCTTTCCTGTCATGCCCGCGAAAGCGGGAATCCAGA
>JABMRZ010000005.1 GCA_013202315.1 Candidatus Tariuqbacter arcticus
GGGAAACCCAGCCCTTACAAGATTGGGACAACAATTAATGTGGCTTATTATAAACCAATAAATGATAGGTGACCAGCGACAAAATCAAATAACTCGCAGTCCGCCTGCTTAAAGTATAAAAGCGTGAAAGTGTGAAGGATTCACAGTAGATAAAGTAATATTGAATCCCGGTATTCAGCATAAACTGCAAAACCTGCCCCTTTTACCCGGAGTCTATCTTTACAAGAATGATAAGGGCAAGGTTATATATGTCGGTAAAGCGAGGATATTGCGCAATCGGGTAAAATCATACTTCACCGGCGGTCCTGATGGGCGCGCGCAGTATGAAGCGCTGGTGGAATCCATTGACGACCTTGAAGTGATAATAACCGAAACCGAAGTGGAAGCGCTCATTCTGGAAGCCAATTTGATCAAGCGCTACCGGCCCAAGTTCAATGTATTTTTTCGTGATGATAAGTTCTTTCCTTTTCTCAAAGTTACCAAAGAGCCGTATCCAAGAGCATTCCTCACCCGGAAGGTGCTTAAAGACGGCAGCGAATATCACGGTCCCTTCACCGAAGTCGGACAGGTGAGACGCCTGATTAAAATATTCAAGGGCGCGTTCCAGATTCGTAATTGTAATCTTGATATAACCCCGGACAGTAGTACGAAACATAAGGTTTGCCTTGATTACCATATCGGCTTATGCGGGGGACCTTGTGAAGGATTGGTGAATGCTGAGGATTACCGCCATAATGTCCGCCGATTGTTGAGTCTGGTTAAAGGGAATGTTTCCGTAGTGGTCAAAGAGCTTAAGGGCGATATGAACCGAGCTTCAGTTGAGCTTCGCTTCGAGGAAGCCGCCGTCTATCGGGACCGCTTGAAAGTTGTGGAAGAATTCGCCGCCCGGCAGACTATCATCTTCCCGGACAATGTCGACCGGGATGTCTTCGGATTGGCGCGGGAGGATGATGATGGATGCGTCGCTCTGATTAAAGTCCGCGAAGGCAGGGTGCAGGGCAGAGAACATTTCTACCTTAAAGGCTCTTCGATAAAAACGGAAGATGAAATAATATCTTCGTTCATCAAGCAGTATTATTATTCCAGCGATTTTGTGCCCAGAGAATTATTCCTGCCGGTAGAGCCGGAAGATAAGGAGCTGCTGATTGTGTGGCTGCGGGATAAGAGAAATGGCGCTGTCGAAATGTGTACCCCAAAACGCGGAAATAAAATTAAACTCCTTCGTCTGGCGGCGGTTAATGCGGAATTACTGCTGGGTGAAAAGCGTAGGGAAACTGAATCGCGTGATAGGATACCTCATTCGTTGAAGGCGCTACAAGAAAGCTTGGATTTGCCAAATGCGCCCCGGACTATCGAAGCTTTCGACATCTCCAACATTTCCGGAACCTTTCCCGTAGCTTCAATGGTGTTTTTCCGAGACGGGAAGCCGGTGAAATCACAATATCGCAGATTCAATATCAAAACGGTCGAAGGCGTCAATGACTTCGCTATGATGGCTGAGGCGGTGAAACGGCGTTATTCACGCTTGCTTAAGGAAGAGAAGGAGCTTCCGGACTTAATTCTGGTGGATGGCGGTAAGGGACAGCTTTCCGCCGCCTTTGCGAGTATAAGGGACTTGGGAATCACCGATTTGCCCATCATAGGCTTGGCGAAGCGGCTGGAGGAAGTCTATACACCTTTTGATTCAATGCCTTACAATTTGCCCAAGACCTCTTCAGCGCTGCGGCTGCTCCAGCGCATTCGTGATGAGGCACATCGATTCGCTATCGTTCATCACCGAACCCGCCGGGAGAGATCGGGTTTCAAATCCACTTTGGACAGCATTCCCGGAGTGGGTGAAATGAGGAAGAAAATACTACTGAAGCATTTCGGCTCGATTAAAAGAATCGCGTCAGCCTCGGCGGATGAATTATCTTCTATCGATGGAATCGATAAACGCACCGTTCAAGCCATTAGAACTTATTTCCTGAATTATGCAGAACACTCAAAATAGAGAAAGGCGGGTAAAATGAAAACATTGCCCACTCCGAATATAAATGAACTTAAATCGCTGTCATTCTTCTCTGTATTTAACGAAGAGGAAATCGAACAGATTCGTGATTTCATTGAGAACCGCTTATATAAAAAAGATGAAATCATCATCTCTGAGGAGGAAATTGGTGATTTATTGTTCATCCTATTGCGGGGTACGGTCAGTATTATTAAGAACATCGACGGCGGCGAGGAGGTTTTAAACACTATAGACAAACCGGGTGGATTTTTCGGCGAGATGTCTATAATTGAAGACAAACCGAGAAGCGCTGGTGCGGTGGCGGCGGAAGACTATGAATTATTAACAATTGAAAAGGACAATTTCCTCGCTTTAGTCAAGCAATTTCCCGATTTATCGATGCATATTGCGGTCTCTATCGCCAACTACCTTAGACAAACGGATATGAAACTTATCAACATATTTAAGCAGAAGAATCGTGAGATTGAAACCGCTTATTATAAACTCCAAGCAGCTCAAGAAGAATTAGTACGGCGGGAACGGCTTTCAACCGTAGGCAAACTCGCTTCTTCCATCGTTCACGACATCAAAAACCCAATGACCGCCATCAGAGGCTACGCAGAGTTAATCAAAGGCGGGGGATATTCAACTAAAAAGACAGCCAAATTCGCTGTAAACATTATGAACGAAGTCGACCGGTTCTTGGCGATGACACAGGAACTGTTGACCTTTGCCACCGGTGAAACCGGGCTTAAGCGGGATAAGATTAATCTACGCGATTTTATTATGGAAATGGTCGAAAGTATCGAACAGCAGTTCATTGACCGGGGACATCAAGTAAAATGCAGAATCGATTATGATGTAAATGTTTTCATCGACGCAAATAGATTCAGACGTGCCCTGGAAAATATCTGCTATAACGCCCTCGACGCTATGCAGGAAAAAGGGACTTTCACTATTGAAGCTCATTCAACGGACTTTGGGATAAAATTGCTGCTTGCTGATAGCGGGTGCGGAATGATAGATATTGTGAAAACACATATCTTCGATGAATTCTTTTCGCATGGTAAAAGTCATGGAACCGGATTGGGCTTATCAATCACTAAAAGAATCGTCGAAGAACATAACGGCTCAATAAAAGTTGACAGTGAAGTCGATGAAGGAACTAAATTCACCATTATATTCCCGGCTAATTGACCATTATTCTTTCACACTTTCACACTTTCACACTTTTATACTTTTATAAGGATATGTTTATTGAACGACCCCGTTGTAACCCTGGAACTTGCCCTAGAACACGGTTTGAGTGAAGAGGAGTATCAGCGCATCATAGACATCCTGGGCAGAGTCCCTTCATATACAGAGCTGGGCATTTTTTCAGTGATGTGGTCTGAACACTGCTCATATAAGAATTCCATCGCCGAGCTGAAGAAATTGCCTCGCGAAGGGGAACATCTCCTCGTCGGCGCGGGTGAAGAAAACGCCGGTTTAGTGGACATCGGGGATGGTTTGGCTGTGGCTTTCAAGATTGAATCTCACAATCATCCTTCAGCGTTGGAACCCTATCAGGGCGCCGCCACCGGGGTAGGGGGGATTATGCGTGATATCTTCAGTATGGGCGCTCGCCCCATCGCCGGGCTTGATTCTTTGCGTTTCGGTTCCTTAGACGACCCTCACACCAGGTATCTGTTCGATGGAGTTGTTTCAGGCATAGCCGATTACGGAAACTGCCTGGGAATTCCGACAGTCGCCGGTGAAGTATATTTCGAGGAATCCTATCGCGGCAACCCATTGATTAATGTGATGACAGTCGGAGTTGTTAAAACAGAGAGGATTATCCGGGCTACATCAGGCTCGCCGGGGAATTCAGTCTTTATCGTTGGTTCCGCCACGGGCAGAGACGGAATACACGGCGCCACCTTCGCCTCAGAAGAATTGGATGAACAATCGGCAGAGGACCGCTCTTCGGTTCAAGTCGGCGACCCTTTCACGGAAAAACTCCTGCTGGAAGCCACCTTGGAAATCGCTAAAAAGGGCGCGGCAGTGGGCGTTCAGGATATGGGAGCTGCGGGGATAACCTGTTCCACTTCTGAAATGTCCGCTCGAGGAAACACAGGAATGGAGATTGATTTAGACTTGGTACACCTGCGCGAAGATGGTATGACCCCCTATGAAATAATGCTGTCAGAATCACAGGAACGGATGCTGATTGTCTGCCAACCGGAAGAGGAAGACGAATTACTTGACATCATCCACAAGTGGGAATTACCCGCGGTTAAGATTGGGCGCACCACTGATGACGGCATGCTCCGAGTGTTGTTCAAGGGGGAGGCTGCGGCTGAAATTCCCGCCTGGCATTTGGTCTTAGGCGGCGGAGCGCCGGTTTACCAACGCGGATATAAAAAACCTGACTATATCGAAGAACTTCGATCATTTGACCCAAGAAGCCTGGCTGAAGTCGACCCTGAAACCGCCTTACGGAAGCTTCTTGCTTACCCTGATATTGCCTGCAAAGCTTCGGTTTACCATCAATACGACCACAGCGTCCGCGCCGGAACGGTCATTGAACCCGGATTCGCCGATGCGGCGGTAATCCGAATCCCCGGTTCCAACAGGGGCTTGGCGATGAAGACCGACGGCAACGGCAGGATAACTTACCTTGACCCGTATATAGGAGGAGCCTGGGCGGTTAGTGAAGCCGCTCGTAATGTGGTCTGCGCCGGAGGGAAACCGGTAGCGATTACCAACTGCCTCAATTTCGGCAATCCCTACAAGCCTGAAATCTTCTATCAATTCCGTGAAGCGGTGAGGGGAATGGGCGATGCCTGCAGAGCGCTGGGCACCCCGGTAACCGGCGGAAATGTTTCCTTCTACAATGAAAATCCCGATGGCGCGGTTTATCCCACCCCGGTTATCGGAATGTTGGGGCTTTTAGACAATCTCGATCAGGCTACTTCTATGGCATTTCAGAATGACGGCGATGTTGTGGTTCTCCTGGGAAAAGGGAATTTGAAATTGGGTGGAAGTTCATATCTGAAGGCGCTCGCCGGTAAAATCGCCGGAAAACTGCCCTATCTCGACTTACAAGCCGAGAGACGCCTCCAGGATTTACTACTAATGGCGATAAAATCCGGCATAATCAATTCCGCTCACGATATTTCCGACGGCGGTCTGGCTGTTACCCTGGCGGAATGCTGTATCTGCGGACGAGAAGAACGATTGGGGGTAATGGTCGAACTTGACGATATATCGGTAAATGCGCTCTTCTCCGAAGCGCCTTCGCGAGCGGTGGTATCGGTCAATAACGATGACCTGGTAGAATTGATGATGATGTGCGATGATTACAATGTTCCCTTCCTGCCAATCGGGATGGTATGCAGCGATTATCTTCAAATTGGAGATGCGGTGATGATAATGGTGGACGAAATGGCGGAATTATATTTCAATGCTCTGAAATGAGATAAGACCTGCAGTAAATAGACGATGAAGGTGGATTAGGAACCCACCCTACATACTAAGAATATCGAACAAGGAATGCTGAAGATTACTGGTGGGTTAAGAACTCACCCTACAGTCTAATTTCAGGGTAAACCCTGATGCCGGTGTCCGGCACAACTTAGAATGATAATCAAGTTTCTGTCAGGTGAGGACATCTGACAGCAC
>JABMRZ010000321.1 GCA_013202315.1 Candidatus Tariuqbacter arcticus
GATTAGGGGTTAGTGTCATTCCGGCATGTCCGGAATCGGCTTAAATATACAAAACGAATCCCGACGCGCTTCGCTTGCGGGAATGACGACATTTATTGGTCTGTTGAGAAAGGTTGAGTTAAATGGATAACCGATAATATATTTCAAAATCACAAAATAGGGGAGAAGTCATGATTAAAAGAGTTTTATTATCAATGATTTTAATCGCCTTAATCGCCGCGCAGTCGCCGGGGGAGGAAAGAATCACCATCGCCATCCTCGACCTGGAGGCGAGCGGTGTATCAACAGCGGAAGCCGTTTCAATCACCAACCGCATACGAAATGAACTATTCCTTACCGGCAGATATAAAGTGGTGGAACGAGGGGCGATGCAGGAGATATTGACCGAAGTGGGGTTTCAGATGGCGGGCTGCACATCTTCGGAATGTATTGTGCAGGCGGGGCGAATATTAGGGGTTCAACAAATGGTAGCCGGATCCTTGGACAAATTGGGACAGCTCTATACCATCAACCTACGGATGATAAATGTGGAAACGGGGGAAATATTAGCGGTGGCGAGCGCAGATTGCCGGGATGAGATTGAAGATGTGGCGTTGAAGTCAACCAAGGAAGCGGTTGAGAAATTGACTGGTGTGAAAATTCCGATTGAAAATGAACCTATAATTCCTATCAAGAAGGAAATAAAGTCGACAAAATTTAGAAACTTGGGAATGAAAGTTGGAATTAAAATTGGCTGTGGAAGATCATATATATCAGGTAACACAAATGTTCATATTTATTCAATATATGGACCTTCCGCTAGCATTTTTCTTTATATACCACTCTCCGCTCAATTTGGTTTTCAACCTGAAATCACAGGGATAGGAAAGGGAGCGGATATGGACGGTAGATATGAACTAAATTATTGTAAAATAGAATCATCTATAAAATACTTGGTAAAATCTTTTGAACACCATAATTATCAAATTGGAGCTGGATTATATTATGGTACTCTGTCCTATGATGCAGATTATGTTAAATCTTTCGATATGGGTTTTATTTTAGATGTAGGAGCAAACTTTGAAATATATAAACATGATTTTATAATAGAAATTAAAAGATACTTTGGTAGCATAGATATTGCTCAAGATTCATCTGGAAATTACTTTCTTGGCGGAAATCATAACTATACTTTAGTCTTGTCAATTGGGTACTATTTTTAAGACTCTAATTTGTATAAGGATAGTAAAAATTCTTAAGAAAATATCAAAATATATATTTTTTACCCTACTGCTTATAACAAGTTCAAATTTTTCTTTCGCCGCCTCCTACGAATCCGGCGACTGGGTGTTCTACCGGGATTTCAAGCAGGTTTAAACGGCGGAGAATAGACACCACAGCTAAATAAGTTAAGTAAACCATGAAAAAATTAGTCTGGACTCATCACGCGAAAGAAAACTTGTTAGAACGAGAAATCAATGCTCAAGAAGTTTATTTAACCCTTAAGAATCCGGAAATTCGACAGCCGGGCATAAAAGGCAGAATTATTTTAGTAAGAACTTATTTTGATACTTCTTTGAACCAAAAAATGTTATTGAGGTTAATAATAGAAGAGACTGTAGCTGAAATTAAGATTATCACCTTATATAAAACCTCAAAAATAGAAAAATATTATAGGAGATAGATTTATGAAAGCCAAATATGATGTGGAAACCGACACGATGACGCTGATTTTCCGCAGCGACAGGATAAAAGAAAGCGATGAAATCCGTCCGGGAATAATTATCGACTATGGTTATGACGGACAAGTAATTCGTATCGAAGTTTTAAACGCTTCATCCGTGTTTGATAATGTCAAAGAAATGCAATTTGCGGTGGAAGGCTAATTATTATAAACTGACATTATTTTAATGAAAAAACTCATTTCAGTACTATCGTACTTCATCTTTGCCACCGCATCTTTCGCCGCCTCCTACGAATCCGGCGATTGGGTGTTCTACCGGGATTTTCGGTTTGTGCTCAGCGCCGATAAGGGGCGGGAATATGTCTATTTCGCCACTTTAGGCGGGATTACCCGCTGGGATTTCTATCGCAACAGGTGGGACACCCCTTTGACGGTGGCGCTTTTGCCGGGGGAAGCGCTTGCTTTCGATTCGGTATATGTCGCCGCTTACGATGAGAACACCGGCTACTTATGGTGCGGGACATCGGAGGGGCTCTTGTCCTATTCCACTATGATGGACGAATGGGAACGGCACAATATCCCGCTGGGCAATCCGCCGATTCTGTCCATCGGCGTCACCGATGATAACATCTGGGCGGAAGGGGGTCAGCCGGGCTATGGAGTGCGGATGCTGTTCAAGGGCAGTCCCACCGGCTTCTTCATGGTATCATCGTCATCGGAATTGTATCAGGCGGGTCCGGTCGATTGGCAGGGTGAACGGGCGGTCCTGCCGGAAGAATACACCCAGTATTTCGTCAATGAACCGGGGTGGGTGTTCAGAACCGACGGTCTGTTGGTTGATATGAATTTAAATGAATATCAGGTTACTTCCCGATTAGCCGATGACGGGCGGGGATATGGATGGCTCGGTTTCTATGGATATGGCGCTGGACGGGTGGATAATCACTCCCGGCGGATGGACCTTCACACCGCCGGTCCCGATAGCACGGTGGTCAACGCTATGTTCCTCGATGAGAAGTCGATGTGGCTGGGAGGGCGGGGGCTCACTCGCTGGCGCAGGGATTCCGATGAATGGGATTATTACCCGGCGGAGATAACTACTGGCTTCTATTCGGATTATATCGTCGATATTTCCCGCATCGGCGACAAATTGTATCTGGCGACCGATTTGGGGCTGGCGATAATGGACACCAGGAGCGGCAGGTTCCACACTTTGAACAGTCTGGACGATTTGTGGGATTCCCAAATTACATCGCTGGATGGGGATTCGATTCAGCTTTGGATAGGCACCGCCCAGGGGCTGAATGTGATGAGGATGAACGATAATAAAATGATTCGCATATATGAAGAACGCATCAAGCGGCTGTATATCAACGATGTGGCGGTGGATGGAAAATTCGTCTGGGTGGGGACGGAATTTGGAATATACCTGCATGACCGGAAGCGGAATGATTGGACTTATGTCCGGGGGACGCCGGAAATGATGGATTCGCCGGTGAAGACCATCCAGGCAGGGAAGAAAGAGGTGTGGTTCGGCAGGGATTTGGGGGTGGAAATGTTCGACAAGGACAGCGGCGCTTGGAAATCGCATCAGGCGATGCACTTTGGGAACCGCACACCGCTCTCAATCCTCGCGGGGGACAGTTTGGTATGGGTGGGAACCGATGGAGGCTTATACAAGTTCGATAGAAAGTTGAACCGCTGGTATGGTTATTTTGCCGAAGATGGTATGCCCTCCGATACCGTCAGGGCGATTCAGCGGGAAGGGGATTACCTTTGGCTGGGAACAACCGACGGTTTATGCCGGTTCTATTGGAATGACCCCTATCGGCTGGATTAGTTTTTTCACCACAAAGACATAAAGAGCGCGAAGGTTCACGAAGAAATGAAAGATGGCGGCTAAGACATAAAACGATAAATTATTTTTTATGTTACTTAAAAATTATATTCTATATTTCAGCGTAGGGCGCGGTTTCCGTGCCCAGGACTCCTTTGCTATAGGGCGGGGAGACCCCCCCCTACCCCTTTTAATGTTTTATCAGCGGAGGCTATTGCAAAAGTATTGAATTAACAACTTGATTATGGTTAA
>JABMRZ010000322.1 GCA_013202315.1 Candidatus Tariuqbacter arcticus
GGATACAGGATTCGTTAACACAAAAGTATTGGTTGATTTCGAGCATGTTTTTTCTCCATTGAGTTGAACATACTCAAATATAATGAATAATCACAATACATACAAGAGATAACTCAATTATTAGGGGACATTACCCGGAAATCAGCGGTTCAAAAAAAGAAAAAAGCTACTCATACAAAAAAGTAAGAAACCAATTATCTTTTCAAATCGGTCGATTTGTTGTAAGATTAGATGGTGAACGATTTGTGCCGCGCGGCATGGCATTGAATATTCACCGCCGCCGGTAGAGAAGCTATATGACAGGGATGGGCTTCAATGAATACATCCAGAGCGGTCGTCCGCCCGCCGAAACCTTGGGGTCCGATGCCGAGTTTATTGATTCTCTCCAGCATCTCGTCTTCCATTCGGGCATAGAAAGGGTCGGGATGGGTTGAACCGACCTTTCTCAGTAAAGACTTCTTAGCGATATAGGCGCACTTTTCATAAGTTCCCCCCACTCCAACGCCGACGATAATCGGCGGGCAGGGATTGGCGCCGCTGCGGTCAACCCGGTCTACCACATAATCAATCAACCCTTCGGCGCCGTCCGAAGGCTTCAGCATCCTTATTTCGGACATATTTTCGGAACCGCCGCCTTTGGGCGCCAGGGTAATTCTCAATTGGCCGCCGGGAACATCTTCATACCAGATCACGGCTGGGGTGTTGTCTTTGGTGTTCACCCTACGGAGGGGGTCTTCCACAATGGATTTACGCAGATAACCTTCAATATATCCTTGTCTGGTGCCCTCGTTTATTGCCTGAGTCAAATCACCTTCAATACACAAGTCTACCCCTTTTTCAACGAAATAGACCGCAAAGCCGGTATCCTGACAAATGGGCATCTGTTCATTCAGGGCGATTTCAGCGTTTTTCAGAATCTGTTGAAGAATGGATTTGGCGGTGGATGACTCTTCCGCTTCATAGAATTTTTTAAGCGCATCGACTACATCATCTCCCAAATTATAATTGGCGTCCATACAGAGCAGTTTTACTGGTTCAATGACTGATTCAGCCCTTATCGTTCTCATAATAACCTCGATTTATTAGCAGTCTTTAGGAATAATTTCCAGTGATTTAATACGGGCAGGTTCCGGTGTCGCTGCCGATGGTGAGGGTCAACTGGAATTCGGTGCCCTTGGCGGCTCTGGCGGCTAAAGCGGGCGCGATGCACATCACTCCCAAAGGTTTTTTCGCCTTGAGGGTATCAATAATCACTCTTACAGCATCCGGGTCGATTTCACAGTCGGGGCCATCGATGCCGAAGGTGCATAGATTTTTTGCGACGCCAAATCCTCCGGGGAATATCACCGCATCTACATCTTCGATTTTCAATTGTGATAAGGGGATGATTTCCCTGCGGGCGATTCGGGCGGATTCCAAGAGGACATTCCGATTGTCGTATTCAACCGGATTGCCGGTTAAGTGATTAACTGTATGGTATTGTTCGACATCGGGGGCGGCGCAGACGATTTCTACACCAGCGCGATCAAGCGCCAGCAATGTAACTACCGCCTCGTGAATTTCAGCGCCATCCAAGTAACCTCAACCGGAAAGTACTACAGCCACCTTTTTCATTGCAATTCTCCTTTATATTCTAATTGTCCAATATGGCGATATACTACTCCTTAAAGCCGATACCATCGAAGGGATTAACGATTCCTGAAGCAATATTGGTGATATGTGAACTTACTCGCTTCAAATATCTTGAATAAAGCGCAATAGCAACTGTATCGATACGGGACAATTCAGGGTGCTCTTCTTGAATGAGGGATTTGACTATCGAATCGCAAACTTGTGTAATTTGGCGGTGTTGGTCCATCAGACCACGCGCCGCCTCAACATCGGAATTTTCGAAAGCGTTGATTATAGTAGTGAATCGCTGTCCCACGCTCGTTTCAATTTCAGACAAATCAGCTTCAAACTCACCGACTTCCAACCTGTGGGGATGGTTTTGCGCCAATTCAACGATATTTTTCGTATAATCACCGATTCGTTCTATATCGATGACAATACTTATCAGGATTAAGCCGAAGACGATATCTCTGGACTGGGTTGTGGAAAGATGAGCGAGGACTTTGCGCCTGATATCTCGTTCAAATTCATTAATCTGGACATCTTTAGTATGGACATCGGTGCCGATTTCAGCGCTGTCACTCTGCCGAAGTGATTTATAAGCGGCATCGAACATCTCATTATCAACTTTCAACATCTCTATGGAGGTGGAATAAGCCTGCTGGAGCAGGTCTTCTCGGCGGAAAACTTCAATAAGTGTTCTAAACATCTTGGATTACCTCGTGATTTGAATCAGAAGCAGGGGAATGATTAGAAATACAAATAGAACAAAAGCTATGGGGAAATATCTGTTCTTCACGGAAAGAACAGCCAGTTTATTAGCGATGAATATCGGCACCATTTTCAAGGGTAAGAATATACATATTCCAAATATATTGAATATTAAATGCGCGAAAGCGACCGCCACCGCGGCTTGGTTTTGGGTCACTAATGAAGCCAAGAGGGCGGTTATCGTAGTTCCTATGTTAGCGCCGAGGGTATAGGGGAAAATTTGTGTTAAACTCACCAGCCCCGCGCCTGCCAAGGGGATTACCAGAGAAGTTGTGACCGAACTGCTCTGAACAATAGCGGTGAAAACCATCCCGAAGAAAAGCCCCACTAAA
Source organism: Candidatus Tariuqbacter arcticus (assembly GCA_013202315.1). Classification (GTDB taxonomy): domain Bacteria; phylum Electryoneota; class Tariuqbacteria; order Tariuqbacterales; family Tariuqbacteraceae; genus Tariuqbacter; species Tariuqbacter arcticus. The sequence goes on from JABMRZ010000322.1 coordinate 2,715, forward strand.
GGCGTCCGGAATATCACCTTATCAAAGAATACGCTCAAACGCCGCAGCACCAGAGATTTCATCACCACCACAATATATTTCAGGGCTAAAAACAGCAGCAGCAACGCTAAAGCTAATACCAACCATCCGTTCTTCCCCAACAAGGATTCCAGCAGATTCACTGAAGGACTAACTATTATTTTCAAGGGGCTGACAATTTCCAGTCCACCGCTTTTTTCGAACAACTGCGCTAAAAAGTTCGATGAGCGACCGAGAATATTGAAGCTAAGCTGCAAAGGGAAGATTACAATGACCGACAAGACATTGAATGTGTCATGGACTACCGCCGCGCCAAAAGCCCTTTGAAGTTCGGGTTTTATCCGCAGATGACCCAAGGAAACGAGGATATTGGTGACGCTGGTGCCGATATTGGCTCCCATCACGATGGGGATGGCTTGTTCGAGGGACATCATCCCGCTGCCGACCAATCCCACGGTGATGGAAGTGGTGGTGGAAGAGCTTTGAACTATACTGGTGACTAAAATGCCGATGAAAAGACCGACAAAAGCATTTGAAGTGCTGGCTATTATTCTTTGAGTGAATTCCAGACCCAAGAGTTTCAATCCAGCGCCCATCAGGGAAATACTGACCAGAAAAACATACAACAGCAAAACCGGAAGCAGGACTTTCGCAAGGGACGATAGTTTCAACCACTTGGATTGAGATTCTTGAAATGTCATATGAACTTGGGGTACCTCAACTTATGGTAAGTGAGTCATAATATAACTATCAAATAATGAAAAAATCAAAATTGGACAGATGAATCTTGGGTGTTTTCCCGAATTAATACAGCGGTTATTCCGTTGAGCGGTTTGTTTGATAGTGAATGATTTGGTAAGTGGATTTATGATTAGAGGAAAGGGCTTTACTATCCGTATTAGCTTCTTCTTCCAAGGGGACTTTTAATATACTCTCTCTGACAGAGACGGCAAAGGTCGAATTTGAAGAATTTATAGACCTGGTCCTCCAGCTCTTGAGGATTGGTGCTGGCGATTTCTTCGAGCAGCCGGTTTATTTCTTCTTTGAAATTTTTGCTTTGATTGAAATATACTCGTTTTTCAGGGGGATCATCAGCGGCGAACACTTCAATGCGCACCACATAATGCCCTCGGGTGGGGTCAATCCTCCGCCCGCACAGACGGCAGAATACTCCTTTTTCTTCGTCAGCCATTTTCGTGTATTTTAATTGATTTGGTCTACCAATAATTCATGAATCCCCGATGCAGACCGAAGCTTTCCGCCAGCATCGCTGCCGCCTTGAATTCATTCTGGCTAAGGCGTCGGTCCAACTCAGGGAATTCCCTGGCGTTATGACAGGGGCGGTATTGGTCCATAATGTTAATATAAGTATTGGTGGAGATTTCTTCAGCGATGAATTCAAAAACTTCCATCGAAGAAGCTATGTCTTCCGGCAATACCAAATGCCTCACTAACAATCCTTTGGCGGCGGTTCCATTTTGCACTAACAAATCGCCCACCTGCCGGTGCATTTCCTTCAGACCTTGACGGCATACTTCCCAATATCCCGGCGCACCGGAATACTTATATGCGGCGGCGCTGTCACCATATTTTGCATCGGGCATATAGATTCCCGCCCATCCATCGAGCATTTGCAGGTTCTCCAGGGAATCGTAGCCTCCGGTGTTGTATACCAATGGAATATCCAAGCCTTCATTTCGGGCGATTTCCAAAGCCGGCAATAAAAGCGGGGTTAGATGTGTCGGCGATACCCAGTTGATATTATGACAACCCCGCTTCTGCAGATCGAGCATAACTTTAACCAGCCCATCACGCTCAATCTTCACCCCGATACCCTGGTGGCTGATGTCGGCGTTTTGACAAAAGACACAACTAAGATTACAATTAGAAAGAAAAATGGTGCCGGAACCGAAATGCCCGACCAGTTCAGGTTCTTCACCATAATGGGGACCGAAGCTTGAAATTCTGATTTCAGGGCCGGAGCGGCATTCACCCAATTCTCCCGACAGTCTATCGACCTTACATTTATGCCCGCATAAAGCGCAGGAATGAAGATGTTCGATATATTTTTCGGTTTCCAAGGAAAGCTTGGGTTACTTTGACTGATATTGCTTGGAATGTTCCCGCAGGAAACGGCTGGCTTCGTCCAGTCTTCTTCTCTCTTGTTTAGTTAGATTTTCCAAGCCGATGCGGTTGATTTTGTCTAAAAGCGCGTCCACTTCCGCTCGCACTTTTTCCTCCTCTTCAAAGGTTCTCAGCGCATGCTTATTTGCGCGTTTTTTAAGGTATTTTTTAAATGAACGAGCTGTGAACTTGACCAGCGCAGGTCGTTTTAGATACAAAATACCAAAAACCATCCCGCCTAAATGAGCGAGATGGGCGACCATATCGGTCGAAGGCAGGATTGAAGCGAAAAATTCCAAAACGCCGAATATCAGTACAAAATATTTAGCTTTAATTGGAAGGAGGAAATATAAATAAATAATGGAATTAGGGAAGGTCAATCCGTAAGCCAGCAGAACCCCGTAGATGGCTCCGGAGGCCCCGATGGTGGGAATGTTCGAACCGGGATTGATTACGACTACGGAAATCCCCGCTCCAATTCCGGTGAGGAAGTAATATCTGAGGAATTCCTTGGTGCCCCACAGCCGTTCGAGCTCTCCGCCGAACATCCAAAGTATGAACATATTGAAGAGGATATGAATGAAACTGCCGTGCAGGAACATATATGTGAAAAGCTGCCAGATACAGCCTTTCCACACCATTGCGGGGACTAATCCCAGTTGAAGGAACCAGCTTACTTGAAGCAATTCCTGCACCAGGTAGAAGCTGGCGTTGAAAATGATGAGATATTTGATTGCGGGAGTTAACCCTCTCCCGAATCCAAAACGAATATGCTGCTGTCGATAAAGCAATTTAAAACCGGTTTTCAGTTCTCGGTTTTCAGTTATCTGTCAAATCAATCTTTCAAAGCGGCTTTAGCCGCAGCCAATCTGGCGATGGGGATACGATAGGGGCTGCAGGAGACATAATCCAAACCAATATCGTGGCAGAATTCCACCGATGAGGGTTCGCCGCCATGTTCACCGCAGATTCCGATTTTCAAATTGGGGCGGGTTTTTCGTCCTTTTTCAACGCCAATTCGCATCAATTCGCCAACACCTTCCCGGTCGATTGCGATGAATGGGTCTTCTTCCCAAATTCTTTCTCTCAGGTATTGCGCTACAAAGCTCCCGGCGTCATCACGAGAAAGTCCGAAAGTGGTTTGAGTAAGGTCGTTGGTGCCGTAGGAGAAGAAATCCGCTTGTTCGGCGATTTTATCAGCGGTCAGCGCCGCTCTGGGAAGTTCGATCATTGTACCCACCAGATACTTAAAATCGACACCGAAGGCGCGTTTGACTTCTTCCGCCACTTTGATTACGATCTCCTTCTGCTGCTTCAATTCATTCATATGTCCCACTAATGGAATCATAACTTCGGGCTGGACATCGCCCCCTTCCCGGTGGACTTGAGCGGCGGCGGTGAAGACAGCCCGCGCCTGCATTTCGGTAATTTCGGGAAAGGTTATCCCCAAACGGCAGCCTCGATGACCCAGCATAGGATTGAATTCCTTGAGAGAATCGATTTTATGCTTGAGTTTCTCTACAGTGATATTCATCTCAGCGGCGAGTTTTTCAATTTCCTTATCAGTGTGCGGGAGGAATTCATGCAGAGGGGGATCGAGGGTTCTGATGGTGACCGGACGATTACCCATAGCGCGAAAGATGCCGATGAAATCATCGCGCTGCATCGGCAGTAATTTCTCCAATGCCTTTTTGCGCTCTTCAGGAGTATCGGATAGAATCATTTCCCTCACTGCAACGATGCGGTCTCCTCCGAAGAACATATGCTCGGTACGGCATAAACCGATGCCTTCCGCTCCGAAGGCGACAGCGGCGGCGGCTTGATCGGGCTGGTCAGCGTTGGTGCGGATACCCAACTTACGGAATTCGTCAGCCCAGGACATAAATTCGTTGAAGACACCAAATACTGCTGAATCTTCCGGCTTCATCGTCTTATGAATCAACACTTGTTCAATTTCAGAAGGATATGTTTCCAATTCTCCATTTATTACTTGACCTTCAGTGCCGTCTAAAGAAATCCAATCGCCTTCTTTAATGATTTTGCCGGCGACTTCAATCTTCCGTTTTTTATAGTCAATATTAAGAGCACCGCATCCGGCGACGCACACTTTCCCCATCTGGCGGGCAACTAAGGCGGCGTGGGATGTCATCCCGCCTCTTGCGGTCAGGATTCCTTCAGCCGCTTTCATTCCCCTGATATCTTCGGGCGATGTTTCGATTCGCACTAGGATGATTTTTTTACCTTTATCCGCCCATTCGACGGCATCGACGGCGTTGAATACGACTTGACCTGAAGCGGCGCCGGGACCGGCTTTCAGGCCTTTCGCCAAAAGACCCCCTTCCCGGAGCACCCGCCGCTTTTCATCGACATTGAAGACCGGTCTGAGGAGTTGGTTCAACTGCTCAGGTTCGACTCTATTGAGCGCTTCTTGTTTGGAAATCATTCCTTGGTGGACTAATTCCACTGCGATGCGGACGGAAGCCAATCCGGTTCGTTTGCCTGCCCGGGTCTGCAGCATATACAGTTTATCCTTTTGGATGGTGAACTCAAAATCCTGCATATCCCGAAAATGTTTATCGAGTGTATCGCGGACTCGTGAAAGTTCATCGAATATTTCCGGAAGCTGCTGATTCATATCGGCGATGGGATGAGGGGTTCGTATTCCGGCGACCACATCTTCGCCCTGGGCGTTCATCAGGTATTCGCCGTAGAATATATTCTCACCGGTAGCCGGGTCGCGGGTGAAGCCGACGCCGGTCCCGCTGTCATCGCCCATATTGCCGAAGACCATCGCCTGGACATTAACTGCGGTGCCCCAGTCTTCAGGGATGTTATTCAACTCTCGATAGGCGACAGCGCGGTCATTGTACCACGATTGGAAAACCGCGCTGATAGACCCCCATAGCTGTTTGATAGGCTCTTCGGGGAATTCAATGCCTGTCCGCTCATAAATCATCGCTTTGTATTCGGCGGCGAGCTCTTTCAACGCGTTGACATCTAATTCATAGTCGTATTTCACGCCCCTGGCTTCGCGCTTGGCTTCGAGTATTTCCTCGAAGGGATCGATATCATCTTTGCTTTCCGGGCGCACGCCCATCACCACATCGCCATACATATTCACAAACCGCCGGTAAGAATCGTAGGCGAAGCGGGGATTGTTGGTTTTCTTTATCAATCCCTGAATAGAATCATCGTTCAGTCCCAAGTTCAGCACGGTATCCATCATACCGGGCATAGAAGTCCTCGCTCCGCTGCGAACGGAGAGCAGGAGCGGATTATCCGCCTCGTCGAATTTCATTCCCATTGCAGCTTCAACCCGCTTTATCGCTTCGTTCACCTGGGCTTTCAAGCCTTCAGTGAATTTTCCCTTGGCTTCAAAGAATTCGATGCACACTTCAGTTGTTATAGTGAAGCCGGCGGGCACCGGAAGTCCGATATTAGTCATTTCGGCTAAATTAGCGCCTTTGCCCCCCAAAAGATTTCGCATTCCAGTATTGCCTTCGGCTCTTTCACCACCGAAGTAATATACATATTTACTTGACATTAATTTACCTCAAGGTTATCTTTTTCATTAACTTATATTACTTTTATACAAATGCTTGAAA